>JASHRN010000219.1 GCA_030037335.1 Candidatus Acidiferrales bacterium
GAGTGTGGAGCTAAAGCCGACGCAGCCATGTATTACCGGCGGTTTGCGCGACAAATTCGGCAGACAAATTACCGACCTGCGAATCTCTGTCACGGATCGCTGCAATTTTCGGTGCGTTTATTGCCGCTCGGCGAATCCGGAAAATCACATGGCGGAGCACAAGCTTCTCTCGTGGGGCGAACTTGAGCAACTGAGCCGCGTTCTGATCAGTTTAGGGATTCGGAAAGTTCGCGTCACTGGAGGAGAGCCGCTGGTGCGTTCGGGAGTGGAAGAATTTATTTCCGCGCTGAGAGAAATGGGCGTGGAGGATTTATCGCTCACGACGAACGGGCAAATGCTGGCGGAGCGCTGCGAAAGATTGGTTGCTGCGGGGCTAAATCGAATCAACATCAGTTTGGATTCACTGGATCGCGCGAAGTTCGAGAGAATCACGCGAACGCGATCGTTTGACCGGGTTCTCGCGGGAATCGATGCGGCGCAGGCTTCGTCGCTGCGACCCGTGAAGGTGAATGCAGTTCTGGTGCGCGGAATCAACGATGATGAAGTGGAGAGATTCGCTGAATTTGCGCGAGAGCGCGATTTGACTATGCGCTTCATCGAATTCATGCCGCTGGATGCGGACCGAACGTGGAATCGTGGGTTGATGGTTCCGGCTGCGGAAATCAAATCACGCATCGAAGCGCGCTGGAATCTGGTTCCCGTGGCGCACGAGCGGAGTGAAACGGCGCGGAAATACCGGTTCGCGGATGGGCGCGGAGAAATCGGATTGATTGCGCCGGTCACGCAGCCGTTTTGTGGGTTCTGTTCACGAATCCGGCTGACAGCAGACGGTAAGTTGCGAACTTGCCTTTTCAGCAAGGAGGATCACGACCTGCGGCATCTGCTTCGCGAAAATGCGAGCCACGAAGAAATCGCCTCCGAAATTCGCCGCATTGTGACAGGTAAAGAAGCCGGGCATCGGATTAACGAACCGGATTTTGTGCCGCCTTCGCGCACAATGGTTTATATTGGCGGGTAAGAAGATTCGATGGGTGATGAGGAACAGAGGCTGTTCACATTAACCGAAGCCGAGCGCACACGCGCCGAACTGGAACCTGTGCTTTTAGAAGCAATGGAGGCGCGGAGGAAGGCCAAAGCGATTGACGCCAAAATGACCGAGCTTGCCGCGCGCATCCAGATGTCCGGGGGGATGCGTTTTGATTATCAAAGCGCGGGCCAGCAGCGGCTGGATCAAAATAGTCTGGAGAGCTCGATTGCCGCGGCGGTGGAAAAGATCCACGCGACCGGTTGCGTGGTGAAAGATCTGGACGTGGGTTTACTGGACTTTCCGGCGCGGCTCAATGATGAAGACGTCTATTACTGCTGGCGCGTGGGCGAAGACCGCATTCGTTTTTATCACCGACAGGATGAAGGATTCGCGGGGCGCAAGCCGATCGATCCGCGGGATGCCGATTACCGCAACCCCATTCAGTAGCGCGCGAGCCTGCCAGTTTCATTTCTTTGCCCAAAGCGAATTGCGCAAGAAGGAATTGCATGACTGAAAATGCCGAGAATCGGCTGAAGAAATCCGCGAGCCCTTATTTGCGCTCTGCCGCGCATCAGCCAGTGGACTGGCACGAATGGGGCGAAGAGGCGTTCGCGCGTGCACGCACGGAGTCGAAGCCCATCCTGTTGGATATTGGCGCGGTCTGGTGCCACTGGTGCCACGTGATCGACCGCGAGAGCTACGAAAATCCTGAAATTGCCGAGCTTATCAATCAGCTTTACGTCGCCGTGAAAGTGGATCGTGATGAGCGGCCTGACGTGGATTCGCGCTATCAAGCTGCGGTGAGTGCGATCTCAGGACAAGGCGGTTGGCCGCTGACTGCGTTTCTCACGCCGGAAGGCAGACCATTTTTTGGCGGCACTTATTTTCCGCCGGAAGATGCGATGGGACGGCCGGGATTCAAGCGAATCCTTGTGGCTGCGGCGGAGGCGTTTCGCTCGAAGCGAGCGGAAGTCGACAGTTCGGCAGCTGCACTGGAAGATGCCGTGAGGAAGTCCGAAGCCTTTGCGCAGGCGCGCGCACCTTTTGATGCGGGAATTGTTCCGGCGATGGTGCAGTCCATTGTGGAGCACTTTGACGCGCGTAACGGCGGATTTGGGCACGCACCGAAATTTCCGCATCCGGCAGCGATTGACTTACTGCTGGAACAGGGGCAGTCGAAGGGAGATGCCCAGCTGCTCGAAATTGCGACTCGCACGCTTACGAAGATGGCGCAGGGAGGAGTCTACGACCAGCTTGGCGGCGGATTCCATCGCTACTCCGTCGATGAGCGCTGGTGCGTACCGCATTTCGAAAAAATGTCGTACGACAATTCGGAGCTGCTGAAAAATTATCTGCACGGATTTCAGGTGGTGAGCACGGCAAAAAGCGGCGAGAGTAACGGTGATATCGCCAGGCTATTTCGCGAAACGGCCGAGGGAATTATCGCGTGGGTGTTCGACTCACTGAGCGATCGCGAGCACGGCGGATTCTACGCGAGCCAGGATGCGGACATTTCGCTGGATGACGACGGAGATTACTTCACGTGGACGCAGGAGGAAGTGCGCGCGGCGCTGCCTGCGGGTGAAGCGCGAATTATCGAGGAATACTATGACGTGGGCCCGACCGGCGAGATGCATCACAATCCGGCAAAGAATGTTCTCTGGATCGCTACCAGCGAGGAAGAAATTGCCAAAGAGGCGGGGTTGAACATTGATAATGTGCGGCTAATGATCGCACGCGCCAAAGGGAAAATGCTGTCCGCACGGAAGCAGCGGCAAACGCCCGCGATTGACCGGACGATTTACGTGAGCTGGAACGCGATGTTTGCGTCAGCGTTTTTAGAAGCAGCGCGCGTTTTGGGGCGTGCCGAGTGCCGCGAATTTGCGCTGAAGACGATTGATCTGATTATTTCTTCGGCGTGGGATGAAGGGGATGAAGATAAGGGGTTCGCGCATCGCGTTGGCGGCGAAAAAATTGAGGGCATGCTGGACGATCAGATTTTCATGATTGCGGCGCTGCTCGATGCTTATGAATTGACGATGGAGCAGCGCTATTTTTCGCTCGCTGAGGACGCCATGCGCCTAACGATTGAGAAATATGGCGACGCGGAGCACGGCGGATTTTTTGACCGCGCCTCCGATGCAGCTCCCATGGGAGGGCTGGACGTGAGGCGAAAGCCGTTTCAGGATTCGCCGACTCCGAGCGGAAATTCCGCCGCTGCGATTGTTCTTGAGCGGATGTACGCGTTGACGGGAAATGCGCGCTATCGCGACTGGGCGGGACTGACACTTGAAGCGTTCGCCGGCGTTGCGCCGCAGTATGGAATGTTTGCGGCGACGTATGGACTGGCGGCCGCTCTGCGCTCGAGCCATGCGCTGCAAGTTGTGATCACAGGCGCAGAAGGAGATGCGAGAGCCGCGGCGCTTGAAGCGGCGGCAAATTCGGTTTATCGCTTCGGAAAAGCAGTGTTACGCGTCACGCCTCAGATTCTTTCCAGCGATCTGCTCGCTCCAGCGCTCAAAGAAACCATTCCGCATCTCGATGCGAATCTGGCTCAGGCATTTGTCTGCGCCGGAACTTCCTGCTTTGCTCCAGTCGCTGACCCAGCAAAGCTGCTCGAAATGCTGTCCAGCGCAATTCCGCAAGCCGCCGCGCAATGAGTTCGAAGAGCTCACACAAAAGCTCCGGTACAGCAAAAACGAAATCTTCGTCTTCGCGAAACACCGCTTCGCCATATCCGGCCCTCGAAACTCCGCGACTCCTGCTGAAACCTGTCGAACTGGCCGACGCTCCGCAAATTCAAACGCTTTTTCCGCAATGGGAAATTGTGCGCTATCTGCGAAACATAGTTCCTTGGCCGTATCCTCCGGGGGGCTCGTTGTACTATCTCCGCGAGATGGCGCTGCCCGCTATCGCGCGCGGCGACGCGTGGCACTGGACTTTGCGCCTCAAAGAAAATCCCGGCCAGGTCATCGGCTTCATCAGTCTGATGAAAAATGAAAACGAGAACCGCGGCTTCTGGATGGGCTTGCAATGGCAAGGGTGCGGATTGATGAGCGAGGCTTGCGACGTGGTGACAGAGTATTGGTTTGAAGTGCTGAAATTTCCGGTGTTGCGCGCGCCGAAGGCGGTCGAGAATTCTGCTTCGCGGCGGATTTCGGAGAAGCAAGGGATGCGCGTCATCGCCACGGAAGAGCGCGACTATGTTTGCGGGCGTTTGCCGAGCGAAATATGGGAAATAACGGCTGAGGAATGGCGCGCGCGGAAAAAAGTGCGCTCTTAGCCGATTCACGCTGACCAGCATTGGGGTTTGCTGCGGATTGCCGCGAGTGGAGCGCGATGCGATAATAAGGCGGAGAGCAGGCTGGGAGAAAAAATCATGGCGTTAAGAGATTCATGGATTGAACAGCGATTGGCGAGCGCAGGCTCGAATGGGAACCGCAACGTTTCGCAGATGCATTACGCGCGCCTGGGAATCACCACGGAAGAGATGGAGTATGTTGCGAAGCGCGAGAAGCTCACGCCGGAACTGGTTCGCGATGAAATTGCGCGCGGGCGCGCGATTATTCCCGCCAATATTCATCACTGCAATCTCGAGCCGATGGGGATCGGCGTGGCGTTCAAATGCAAAATCAATGCGAATATTGGAAACTCAGCGACAACTTCCAATATCGACGAAGAGCTGGAAAAGCTGCATCGCTCGGTGCACTACGGCTCTGATACGGTGATGGACCTTTCCACAGGCGGCGATATTCCGAAGATCCGCAAGGCGATTATTGAGGCATCACCGGTTCCGATTGGCACGGTGCCGATTTATGAGGCGCTTTCGCGCGTACGGCGCACCGAAGATTTAACTGTCGAGCTGATGCTGGAAGTGATTGAAGAGCAGGCGGAGCAGGGCGTGGATTACATGACCATCCATGCGGGCGTGCTTCGCGAATTTCTGCCGATGGTGCGCAACCGCATCACAGGAATCGTGAGCCGCGGGGGATCGTTGCTGGCGGTGTGGATGAGCCATCACAAGCGTGAGAATTTTCTTTACGAGCACTTCGACGAGATTTGCAAAATTTTCAAGAAGCACGATGTGAGCTTTTCACTAGGCGATGGCTTGCGGCCGGGCTCGATTGCGGATGCGAGCGATGAAGCGCAGTTTGCCGAACTGAAAGTGCTTGGCGAACTGACGAAGAAAGCGTGGGAGCACGGCGTGCAGGTAATGATCGAAGGGCCGGGGCACATTCCGATGGACCAGATTGAATTGCAAGTCAGGAAGGAGAACGAGCTGTGCCACGAAGCGCCGTTCTACACGCTGGGGCCGTTGGTGACGGATATTGCGCCGGGATACGATCACATCACGAGCGCGATCGGTGCGGCGATGATTGGATGGCACGGCGCGGCGATGCTCTGCTACGTCACGCCGAAAGAACATTTGGGACTGCCTAACGCAGATGACGTTCGGCAGGGAGTGATTGCGTATAAGATCGCGGCGCATGCGGCGGATGTGGCGCGGCATCGTCCGGGAGCGCGCGATCGCGATGACGCGCTGAGCTATGCGCGGTTTCTGTTTGACTGGAACAAGCAATTCGAACTTTCACTGGATCCGGAGACGGCGCGCGCCATGCATGACGAGACTTTGCCGGATGATTTTTATAAGGATGCGAAGTTCTGTTCGATGTGCGGGCCGAAATTCTGTTCGATGAATCAGACGCAGCTTGCGGAGGCCAATGACGGGCTGGATCAGCAGGCGCGCCAGGAGAAGTTTGTAAGGCTGCTCGCCAAAGTTGAAGGTGAACCAACCCAAGGGAACATTTCGTGAATTTGAAGCGTAGCTTTCTATAGAGGCTGATTAGCCGGGGAGGAATACAGCCATGCCTTTTCTTATTTTAGCTACGGTGATGTATTTCCTGCCTTCAATCCTCGGGCACAACAAGCGCAATGCGGCTGGGATTTTTCTCGTCAATTTGTTCCTGGGTTGGACAGTTATAGGCTGGGTGGTTGCGCTGTTCTGGGCGTGCACGGCGGATCCGCGCATGCCGGTGATGGTCGTTGCAGGCTCAGGCCACTATTGCAGCCAGTGCGGCAGGGCGAGCGTTTTTGGCGCGCACTATTGCGCCGCATGCGGACGTCCCGTTTAGTAAATCTGCCTGGATTGCTCGGTAATTACGCCGCTTGTTCCGGAGAAGCTTGAAAACTCACGAGGAGTGCTGTGGAGATGCTGCAAACGGGTGCGAATGAAGCTCTGCGCCAGGAATTCAATACCTGGGCTGAAGCGGGCAAGGGCGAGAGCATGGAAAAAGAGCACCGGCCAATTGTCGAGCCGATGCTCGCAATGATGCGGCTTGCGCCGAAGGACATTGTTCTGGATGTAGGTTGCGGCGGCGGGTGGCTGGTCCGCGAGCTGGCGTCGCGTGTTCCGCAGGGGCGCGCGATTGGAATGGATTTATCGGATGAAATGGTCGAGCGCGGCCGCCGCGCGTCTTCTTCGGCGAAGAATACGGAATTTATCGTGGGCAACGTTGATGCGATCCCCCGTGAAGCGAGTTCGTTCGACAAAGTCGTTTCTGTGGAATCTTCCTATTATTGGCCGGATCCTGCGGCCGGCATTCGCGAGATTTTCCGTGTGCTGCGGGCGGGCGGCGCGGCTTGGATCCTGATTAACTATTTCCGCGACAATCCGTATTGCCATCAGTGGGCGAAGCTGATTCCGATTCCCATGCATCTGCTCTCGGGTGATGAGTGGGCCGGACTTTTCCGAAATGCGGGATTCAAAGAAATTGTGCACCGGCGAATTGTCGATCCCACGCCCACGCCGGAGACGTACACAGGCCGATGGTTCCGCGATGCGGCTGAACTTGCTGCGTTTCGCCGTGAAGGCGCGCTGCTCGTTCATGGCACAAAACCAAGCTAAGCTACAGGCCGCGGCTTAATCCGAATAATCTAATTCGGTAAAGATGACCGTTCACTTGCCGCGAGAAAGCCAGCCGCGCCGAGGCGGGATCCCGGCGGGCACGTTGCGCTTCTCCTTATCCCACTCGCAGAAGTTGAGATTTAAACAGTTCAACCTTCCCAAAGCGCCATTCGCTGCAAATCGGAGAAGATTCAAAAACTGTCATTGACATCGAAGAGGGAATCGAGTTCAATAGGTTTTCCAGTTGATACTTAGTTTCAACTGGGAAATGGGCTTTTGACGCAACTGCTCTTGCATATTTGCGTCTGGCGCAATTCTTAGGGAACAGAAGCGGTCCTCACGACGAAGCCTTTTGGCGAAGGAGTCGCAAGGACCGCGAATCGACAACCCGGATAGGCTGACGACGCCGCTATTATACGGCAACGCGGCCACGGGAATTTGAGGAGAAAAACATGGCCGTCGGCCGTCCGCACATTTTTGCGATCCGCTCTTCTGCTTGTACTGCAGCGTTCCATTCCATACCCTTGAGACAAACACGGAAAGCCGGCTTTCCGGCAAAAATGACCGGAAGACTGTCCCAGCGGCGCATCGCCTTCCTATTTCCTGTGCTGCTGGCGATCTTGTTCGGAAGCGGTTTGGCATTTGCACAGAACGCAGCTTTGAGCGGAGGAGTGACGGATCCATCCGGGGCTGCAGTGGCAAACGCTCAGGTTATGCTCACAAATAATCAGAGCCGCACCGAGCAGCGCGCCAGCACAGACGGAGCTGGACTGTATTCATTCCCATCGGTGCTGCCTGGAAGCTACACCCTGACAGTGGAGGCCAATGGCTTTACGCGTTACCAAGAAACGAATGTGACCGTCACTGAGGCTAAAAATCTGACTTTTAATATCACGTTGCAACTGCAATCTGCGTCGCAGTCGGTTACAGTGCGAGATGAGTATGAGTCCCTTCGGGAAGTTGCAGACCTCGATAAGACAGGCACCAAACTGGAGGACTTGCCCGGCAGCGTTCAAATAATTTCAAAGGAAGTTCTGAATGAGCAGGGCGCAACTATGCTCAGCCAGGGCGTTTCCGACGCGAGTGGAGTCAACTACGGCGGTCAAGATAGCAAGGGCTCGTTTGATCAGTTCCTGATCCGCGGACTCAACGCACAGATCTACAGCGACGGCTTCTCTGATGGAGACGAAGTCAATGGCATTTCGCACTCTCTAAATGGAGTGGAAAGAATTGAGATTCTCGAAGGCCCGGGGTCAGCTTTGTTCGGCAGCGGCGCGCCGGGTGGAACGATCGACATCGTGCATTTCACACCCTCACCCGAATTTGATTACGGAGGATCCGTTCAGGCTGGTTCATTCGGCACGGTAACGAACAGCGACTACATCACCGGGCCTACTGGCGTTGCGGGTTTGAACTATCGAATTGATGCCACTTTCTCACGTTCAGACGGATTTCGCGAGTTGCGCAGCCACGATTACGAGGTGAGGCCAGCGTTGGAGTGGCATTCCGACCACCATACGGTTGACTTCGCACTCGACGTTCGCGAAATCCATGAAACGCCGGATTCTTATGGGATCATTTATTTCGATGGCGCCCCCATCACAAATGTCCCCAATGATGCAAAATACTCGACGCCATTTGCCTGGGCCCACGAAGGATTCGTGCGTCCGACGGTCACAGACGCTTGGCAGATAGGCAAGTTTTTGACGATCAATAACCGATTCTCTTTCTTGCATCGCACGCCGGAATACTTTGGCAACGGCGACAGCACACGCACGCAGGTGAGCGGAGGAGAGGTGATCGGCAGGCAACTTCGCCAGC
>JASHRN010000220.1 GCA_030037335.1 Candidatus Acidiferrales bacterium
CGAAAAATTTTCCGCTACTCCCCATATGCGGAAAAGTAAGCACCAAATCGTCGGCCGTGAAGCCGTTCTTCGTGCCAGGTACTTGGAAGAATCCCGCCCGCATCGTCCACTTTGGCTGATTCAGTTCCGCTGCGATTCCCGTCGTGTATCCAACGCTGTCCGAGGGAAAATCCCAAGCCAAATTCGTCTGCATCGCCCAATTCAAAAATTGAGCATGTGAATCCTGCGCGTATCGGTTGTGGTCGAACATGTCAATCGGGCTGAACCGCCCAATCGTCAACGTCAACCGCGAAATATCCTGTTCGCCGGCGAGCGTAAGTGGTCCGTCCTCCACCTGCTCCTTTTTGCCGCCCAATCCTATCGTTTCGCGAATAAACAGGTGCGCGAACATGAAGTGCGGGTACGTCGTGCCGAGCTTGAACGCATCGCCATTCGGAAAATCCTCAATACCTTCGGTCATGCTCAGGCCGTAACCTTGCCACAGCAGTCCGTCGACATGGACTTCGGCGCCCCGCCACAAACGAGCGCCTGCAAACAAGTCCGCCGTGAACGTCTCTTGGATTTCGCCGTTGCTGTTCAAGCTGTTCTGTCCCGAATATGCCGCGGAAAAACCAGGATCTCCTTGCGGAAGTTCCGTCACCTGCCCATGCAAATTCCACGGTTGGCTGGCTTCTTGTTGCGGCCAAGCCGACGGCGCTGCAGCCATAGAGGTCAACGCGAGAACGGCCAAACCGACGAGTCGGTATCGTGTTCGAGGCCGATGAGAACACATGCGGGCAAAACAGGAATCGCGAACCAATACCAAGCGACGCCTGCTCAGTTCATCGCCGCTACTTGCGTCACGGCTCTCCTGCGTGTCATTTTTCTCCGTCTCCGGATCAATCCAGCGCGCCACCAGTCGCGTCTGTTCACCATCGCAAATGGATTCCCACACAAGACGCAAGCCGCGTTCCGCTCTCAAATTGCCGAATTTTTCCAAAAGGATCCGCACGATCCGCCCTTCGCTGAAACACACTGATACGGCGCACCCGCACAGTGGGCTTCGTCCAAAAATCAATGAATCGCTGGTGGGATCGTTACGGATACTGCCCAGATTCCCACTCGCTCGCGTTTGTCGTCCCGCGAAAGCGAGGGGATCAGGTGGGAAAACGCCTTATCCTTGCCCTCGCCCTTCGTCGGCCTCCAAGCAGTCGCTACTACCCGGAGGTTCTGGTTCTTGGATTGAAATTTCCATACGCCTTTCTTATCCTCAGATGGGTGTTTTCTGGCATCCAAATGTCTGATACCATACCCCTATAGGGTAGTCAAGCAAAATGTCACATTTATCGAAAGAAAAATTAGACTTGGTAAACCGCACGAAGAAGGTCATCGGCCAACTGGAAAGTGTGTTGCGCGGCCTGAATGAAGACGAACAGTGTGCCGATGTGCTTCAGCGCCTCGCAGCCGCCCGCGGGGCAATCAACAGCCTTATGGGCGAGCTGCTGGAAGATCACATTCGGAATCACATGCCGCGGAACTCAAAGTCCGCGGAAGAAGCCGCCGAAGACGTGATCGAAATCGTAAAAACTTATCTGAAGTGACTTCGCAGAATTTCCACGGCGCAATGAACGGTCGTGTCGGCATTTTTGGCTCAGCGATTGCCTGCCTCTCGCCTCCATGTCACGCAACCAACCGCAAACTTCCGCTCGGGCTGAGGAAGCGACACGACGGATGGTCCACACGCGAAGGCACCGCGCCGTGAAAATGCCGATCGCCAGATGGCCTACATGCGTGCCAACTCAGTGCCCGGCGTTTTCTCGGTCACCAACGACCTCCAAATCGCCGGCACGCCTAGCATGTAACTTACGTTCGTTCTTAGGGGCCGATCGGCTTCAACCGGCCCCTTTTTTTCCTGACTCCATTTCGCAGCACCCTCAACGTCATCGAATATCGTCCGTCTAGTTCTATGTCATCCCGCCTGCCCTGAGTGCCTTGGCGAAGGCGCACCGCCTTTGTGCGATGGCGGTGAGGCCTGCCTGCCGCTTGCCCGCCGCGGCGGGCAGGGAGGGACCTGCTTCTGCCGTTGTTTCTCGCGTGTCATCCTGAGCGCAGCGAAGGATCTCGCCTCGAAGCTTTGACTATCAGGGCGGACTTTTGTCGCCACAAGTGTCCCTTTCCTTTTGCGCTTCTTCATCCGCGCAAGGTATTCGTATCTAACTCGCCATTCGCCTGCCTGAGGTTTACCCGCCGTCGCGGGAACAGAAGAGCCACGCTTGCCGCCTGCCCGCCGGAGCGGGTGGCGGACAGGCAGGCGCGATGTATTCCCCGTTTCACTTGCCATCCAGCATTCGAATCCTCTTGACATACCTAGAACTCTAGGCTAATTCTTATCAAAGCCAAGTTGTCTAGGGATACGGAAGAATGGCAAAAAACGATCTCCAGGGAAGCCTCGATCTGCTCGTACTGAAAACCCTTTCCCAGATGGGTGAGCTTCACGGTTACGGAATCGTGCTGCACATTCAACGAGCCTCGGATGAACTGCTTTCGGTCGAAGAAGGCTCTCTCTATCCCGCTTTGCACCGCATGGAACAGAGCGGATGGATTCGTTCGGAGTGGAAGCTGACCGACACAAATCGCAAAGCCAAATACTACCGGCTGACGGCTGCGGGCCAAAAGGAATTGCGCAAGGCCGAAGAAAGTTTCGCACAGTTGGTAAAAGGCGTCCGCGCCGTGTTGCGCCACGCGCAGGGATGAGCCATGAATGATTCTTCCTATTCGCGCCGCCGGTCTGCTGCGGCAGCAGCACAACGAAAAGAGGGCCGCGATGTCGCTCTGCGGCGGCGGCTGCGACCACTCATCGCCGTTGCTTCCGTACCAGCAGGCCTCTATGCCAACCCTCCCGCGCCGTTGCTTTTCACTGTCATCCTGAGGAGCCACCTTGTGGCGACGAAGGATCTCGCCTCGGCATGTGCTTTTACTTGCTCCTCGATGTCCATTCGCCACTCTTCTACGCGCCTGCCCGCCGCAGCCGTTCTTGGCGTAGGCGCTTCGCTCCCATGCCTTGCCCGCCGTGGCGGGCCTGCCTGCCGCAGGCAGAGTCGCCCTGAGGTACGACTAATGAGCCTTCGCATACAAATTCGCAACGGTACGCATCAAAATTATTCTTCCTATTCGCACTGCCGGTCTGCTGCGATAGCAGCACAAGAAAAGAGGACGCGCGATGTATTCCTTCCGGCGTGCCTCGTGTCATGAGAGTCGACTCAACGGTTCCCCTGAGGTACGAGTGACATGTCCATTTTTCGCCGCATCACTAACTTGTTTCACCGTTCGAAGCTGGACCAGGAGATCGACGCGGAACTGCGCTCGCATATCGAAATGCGCACCGCCGACAACATCGCCATCGGAATGTCGCCGCAAGAAGCGCGGCGGCAGGCGGCTCTGCGATTTGGCAGTCAAGCTGCGATGAAAGAGCGCGTAATCGCCGCCGACGCGCACATGCTCCTTGATTCGATCTGGCAAGACTTGCGCTACGCCCTTCGCATGCTGCGCAAATCCCCCGGCTTCACCGCCGTCGCCATTCTTACCCTCGCCCTCGGCATCGGCGCCAACACCGCCATCTTCAGCCTGATTGACGCGGTCATGCTGCGTTCTCTCCCCATTCGCAATCCGCAGCAACTCATCCTCCTAGAGTGGAGAGCTGTGCACGAACCGAGCACGAATTCCAGCTACAACTGGTACAGCTGTCCCGGCGCTCCCACTATCCCCGCAGCGCCGGCAGGCGGTTGTTCTTTTTCGTATCCCATGTTTGAGCAGCTCCGCTCGCGGCAAGACATTTTCTCAACCATTTGTGCATTCATCGCCGCACCACAGGAGCACCTCTCCACCAATGGCTCGGTCAGCATGGCTAATGGCTTCCTCGTATCCGGAAATTTCTTCGCTACTCTGGGAACTCGCGCAATCCTCGGACGAACTCTGGAACCCGCTGACGACCAACCCAATTCGCAACCCGCCGCCATGCTGAGCTATGCCTTCTGGAAGAGCCGCTTCGGCGGAGATCATTCGATTATCGGCAAACCCATTCTCTTGGAGAAGACCTCGTTCACCGTTGTGGGGATCACCGCGCCTGGATTCATCGGAATTGATCCTGGCCTGCCGGTCGATGTTTGGATGCCATTGTCTTCGCAGACGTATGTTGCGCCGTACTTTCCAAAACGCACCGCCGCAAATTCGACGTGGCTCGAAGTGATGGCTCGCCTCAATCCCGGCATTTCCCGATCGCAGGCGCAATCCGCGCTCAGCGTCCTTTTCGCAAACGCCACGACTACTGGCCCAACCGCCATGTTCAAGTCAAATGACTCGCCCCGAATAGAACTGATCAGTGCCGCTCGCGGACTCACTTCGCTGCGACGAGAATTTTCGCAGCCCCTCTTTGTCTTGATGGCTTGCGTCGGGATCATCTTGCTGATCGCTTGCGCGAATGTCGGCGGCCTGTTTCTTGCTCGCGCTTCCGCCCGCCGCCAAGAGATTGCCATGCGCCTCACTCTGGGCGCGACTCGCGGCAGAGTCGCCCGTCAGTTGCTTACAGAAAGTCTGCTGACTTCCCTCTTGGGTGCAGCACTGGGCATCGTCATTGCGTATTGGAGTGCTAGTGCGCTTGCCGCATTCCTCTCCGCGAATTGGTATTCGTCAATTGACCTCGACGTCCGTCCTGACGGATTAGTCCTGGCCTTCACAATTGGCGTTGCTGTATTCGCAGCCGTTCTTTTCGGCCTTGCACCGGCGCTCCACGGCACACGAGTGGATCTCGGGCCTGCAATTAAGGGCGCAGCCAGCAAACCGTTGGCGCTCTTTGGCGGGCGTCGACTCGCCTTCGGCAGCGTGCTCGTCGTTGCGCAAGTTGCACTCTCCATCGTGGTGCTTGCCGGAGCAGGATTGCTGGGGCGCACGCTCATCAACCTGGAGCAGATGAACGTGGGTTTCGAGACAGATCATCTGCTTCTCTTCTCTGTGGACATGACCATGGCCGGATACAGGATGTTCGGCGATGATGCGCGGGGCTATCAATTGGAACGTGACCTCCAGACGCGTTTCGCAACGCTTCCCAGCGTAACTTCGGTAAGCTACTCAATGGTCCCGCTCCTGAGTGGAGGCTCCATGACAAATGACTTCAAGTTTCCTGACGCTCCCTTATCATCCTCCTTTTCAGGCGATGAGCTTCCGGTCGGACCAGATTTCTTCGAAACCATGCGCATCCCTCTTCTGTCTGGCAGGACCTTCACCGCCGCCGACTTCCAGTCGTCCGTCAAGCCGAAGCCCGCCATCATCAACCAATCCTTCGCTAAAAGACTTTTTGGCAACGAGAATCCGCTTGGACGCAGCATCAGTGAGGGCGATTCCAAAACAGCGCAGTGGCAAGTCGTCGGCGTCGTTGGCGATGCAAAATACGACAGCTTGCGCGAGGCAATTGCGCCAACGATTTACACGATGAAAAAAAACAGCGGAGCCGAATTCGAACTGCGTACAAAATCGAATCCCACGGCATTGATTCCTTCAGTTCGGGATGCCGTAAACCACCTGAACAGCAGCCTTTTGGTTTCCGATTTCAAAACGCAGACTGAGCAGATTGATCAACTGCTCTATCAGGAGCGACTGGTCGCGGGCCTTTCGTTCCTGTTTGGTGCTCTGTCGCTGCTCCTCGCTTGTATTGGACTTTATGGGCTCCTTTGCTACGAAATTGTTCGCCGCACGCGCGAGCTCGGCATTCGCTTGGCGCTCGGTGCGCAGCGACGGGATTTGTTGCGACTCGTCGTCGGCCAGGGAATTTTTCTTGTACTCATCGGTGTCGCGATCGGTATCGGCGCGGCGATTGGCGTCACGCGTTTTGTGTCGTCGATGCTCTACGGCGTGCATGCAACCGACCCGCTGACCTTTGCTGCGGTGTCGCTGTTGCTCCTTGGTACCGCCCTGCTCGCCTGTTACATTCCCGCTCGCCGCGCCATGAAAGTAGATCCAATGATTGCACTTCGCTATGAATAGCGTCACGGGAACCGCCGGAGCTTATGTGCGCCTGCCCCAACGTCGCCAAGAAGCCACGAATCACGGTTGACATCTCGACCCTGCTTCTGTAGAATTCCCGTTTGTCTGTACTCCTTCCTGCTGGACAGGAAGTTTCTCGCTTTAAATGAGCCCACTCCTTTTGGAGGCGCGCTTGGAATTGCGAGTCTGCTCTTTGACAATCGGACGAAACATGCCAGAACCCGTTCGGTTTTTTTGAGAAACCGAGCGATCAACAGTTCGCTTTCCATTTCCTCTGCAAGCCCTTTCGTAAAGTAAATTTCAGCGCACCGAGAGCATTTCTAATCGCAACACCTGAAATTAGAATTACTCGCAACTCGCTGAAAACAAAGGCTCGGCAAATTTCTAATCGATAACTTTTGCACGTTTTTGCGATCGGAGATTTCGCCTTCCTCACACTCACGAGATGGCCTGCAGGGGAATTGGGGAGCACCGGATTCAAACGAGAGTTTGATCCTGGCTCAGAGCGAACGCTGGCGGCGTGCTTAACACATGCAAGTCGAATGCGCAGCATCCTGTAGCAATACAGGGTGTGGGCGCATGGCGAACGGGTGCGTAACACGTGGGCAACCTTCCCTTCGGTGGGGGATACCCCCGCGAAAGCGGGACTAATACCGCATAACACTCCTTTGGTTAGCTCCGAGGGATTCAAAGCAGCAATGCGCCGGAAGAGGGGCCCGCGGCCGATTAGCTAGTTGGTGAGGTAACGGCTCACCAAGGCTAAGATCGGTAGCCGGTCTGAGAGGATGATCGGCCACACTGGAACTGAGACACGGTCCAGACTCCTACGGGAGGCAGCAGTGGGGAATCTTGCGCAATGGGCGAAAGCCTGACGCAGCGACGCCGCGTGGGGGATGAAGCTTTTCGGAGCGTAAACCCCTTTCGACCCGGACGAATGCCCGCAAGGGCTTGACGGTACGGGTAGAAGAAGCCCCGGCTAACTACGTGCCAGCAGCCGCGGTAAAACGTAGGGGGCCAGCGTTGCTCGGAATTACTGGGCGTAAAGGGTCTGTAGGCGGTGCGGCAAGTCGGAAGTGAAATCGCAGGGCTTAACTCTGCGGCTGCTCCCGAAACTGCCGTGCTCGAGTGCGAGATAGGCGAGTGGAATTGCAGGTGTAGCG
>JASHRN010000221.1 GCA_030037335.1 Candidatus Acidiferrales bacterium
GAATGGAGACTTCGCCTAAAATCAGCCGTAAAACTCCCGCACGCTGCGCACCCAGGGCCATACGGATGCCGATTTCGTTGGTGCGCTGGGCAACCGTATAGGAAATCACGCCATACAAACCAATCGCCGCCAGCAGCACGGCCAATGCTCCGAAAAAGCCGCAGAGCGTGGCCATCAACTCATCTTGAGTCAGGGACTCGCGTATTTGCGTGCTGAGCACATGAAAATCGACATCGATCTCAGGACTCACGCCGGCAATGGTGCTCTTCACCGAATTCAGCACGGCTCCCATCGTCACTTGCGACCGGATGAGATACTCAGCGCCGGGATCGGTAAATGGCGGTTCGATTTGCGCGTGCGGGAAATACATCACCGGAACCATAGGCTCGTGCATGTCGTCGTAAACAGAGTCCTGCACGACGCCGACGACGCGGTAGACCGGCGTAGGCTTTCCTTCCGGTGGTTCCCTGCGGAACTGCGCACCAACGGGGGTTTTTGCGTCGCTCAGGAATTTCTTCACAAAGGCTTGATTGACGATGGCCACTTTCGGCGACGTGGCCGTATCGTTCAGATTGAAACCACGGCCCATCAAAATGGGATCCTCCAACGTTTCGAAATAACGCGGGCTGACGTAATCCTCCCAAGCGGATCCTTCCTTCCCGCCTTGAGGACCGAGAATCTCATCGTTTGAGCTATCGCCGCTGACAGGCGAGCGCGTGGCATCGGCGGCAGCGGCAACACCGGGGATGGCACGGATGTGATCGAGCAGATTGCGCGCAAAATCGTCGCGCTGGGCGACGGGAACATTCAGCCGAGTAAAGTCGACATAAGCGACCAGGACGCCGTTTTCCTGAAAGCCGGGATTGCGCGTCATCAGATTGCGCAGGCTGCGCACAAAGAGCAAAGCTCCGGCAAGAAGGACAAGAGACAGCGCGACTTGAGAGGCCACCAATACGCGCAGCAGGCGGAAACGCTCGCGGCCACCGGTCATGCCGCGGCCGCCGGTTTTTAAGACGGAACCGGGAGGCGTTCTTCCCGCGCGCAGAGCCGGCGCGAGGCCGAAAAGAATCGTTGTAAGCACCGCGAGAGCTGCGGCAAAGCCGAGCACGCGCCAGTCTATCGGCATGTCGAGAAAAATCGGATTGCCGGGCGAGCTGATGAACGCGATGAGTGCGTGACTCAGTACAGCGGCGAGCAATCCGCCGCACACTGCGCCGCCAATCGCAAGAAGCGCGCTTTCGGAAAGCAACTGGCTAATCAGACGGCCTCGGGAAGCGCCGAGAGCAAGGCGCACAGCGATCTCGCGTTCGCGCGTGCTGGCGCGGGCGAGAAGCAGGTTGGCGAGATTGGCGCAGGCGATGAGCAGAACCAAGCCGGAAAGACCAAGCAGGAGCCACAGGGGATCGGAAGCATCTTCCCGCATAGCCGAAAATCCGTTGGCGGCGGGCCACGCTTCGAATCTGTACGCAAGATATTTCTTCACGCCTTCCGGATCATATTGAGGCGGAATCGTTTCATGGAGCGAAGGGGATGAAATCACGCCAAGCTGCGCGCTGGCGCGAGCGAGGTCCCATCCCGGTTTAAGGCGTCCGAAAACAGAGAGCCACCAGCTCTCGCGTTCGCGAGGGCCAGTGATACGGCTGAATTCACCGTTTAGAATCGGCTCGGCACAAACTGGAATGGCGACATCGAAGCGGTCGCCTACGGAAACGCCATAAAAGCTCGGCGGCGTCACGCCGAGAATCGGAAACGGATGGCCCTCGAGAGTGAGCGTTTTGCCAATGACGGAAACCGCGCCGCCATAGCGCCGCTGCCAGAATGCGTAGCTCAGGTCGACGCCGCCGGCGCAGCCGGTCTGATCATCCGAGTCGGAAATCAGGCGTCCGAGAAAAGGCTGGACGCCGAGCGTGGAGAAAAAATCTCCACTGACGAAGATTGTACTTGCGAAGTCCACTTCCCCGCCTCGAGCCAGATTAAAACGGCTCTGTCCCCACGCCGCAACGGGCGAAAATGCCTGCTGGCGCTGCTTCACCTGCTGCCAGAGCGGAAAAGTGAATTCGGCGTAGGGACCGTTAAAATTGCCGGAACCGAAGTGGTGTTTTTCGATGTGCACAATGGCGAGCGTACTGGGATCTTTCACGGGCAGGGTGCGAAGACGAACGGCGTCGATCAGCTGGAAAATAGCGGCGTTGGCGCCGATGCCGAGGGCGAGAGTCAGAATCGCGACGAGAGCGAATCCCGGAGACTTGGCCAGCATGCGCAGGCCGTAACGGAGATCCTGAAGCAGAAACACCATTGTCGAAGCTCCTTACAACTGGTCTGTGGTCAGTGCACAGTGGTCAGCAAACTTGGGTTCGCGTCATTTTCCAGGCCGCATACAGTTCCAGGATACGGAATCACTGTTAACGCTTGCCCTATGAGTCCGACGGAGGATGAATTTCCGCAGCCATCGGAGAATCGGGATAGGCCCCTTCGCTGTTTTGCTCACCACTCATCACTGACCAGTCCGTCACGCTGCTTCACTGCACCTTGATGAAGCAGCAAAACCGCAGAACTTCGAAAAGCGCGAAGCTCTGCGCTACAAAACCAATTTCACTCCGGTTTGGCTGAGCTGTTGGAGATGGATTGATCGAGCAGATCCTTCAACTGGCGCGCGACCTCCACGGCGGCTTTACTTTCGCGCTCTCCGAGTTCCGACTGCTGTTCGCCCAATGCTGACTGCTGATCACCAAGAACTGATTGCTGATCGCCGAACTTCGATTCCATTTCGCCGGCCTGCAATTGCAGATCGCCGAGACGGCTCTGCAAATCGCCGAGCTCGGATTGCAAGTCACCCAATTCCGATTGCGTTCCGCCTTCGGCGCTCAGGCGCTTGGCGTCGGCCTCGACTTTGGCGAAATCGGCGGACATATCGGGAACATTCACTTTGACCTCGCGCTGCTGCTCACCTAAAGCGCGCCGTTTTTCGAACAGAGCGCGTCGCTGCGCGCCGAGATCGCGCCGCTGCTGCATCACGTCTTCCATGGAGGCGAACAGGGAGCGTGCCTGTTTCACGGTGGCGGCGTCACGGATAGAGTAATCCTTCCCGTCGCGCGCAAAAGTAATCTCATTCGTGGTGATTTTGACGCGCATGCCCCTGGGCACGTCGGTCGTGTCGCTCCACATCCAACAGGAGTCCCCGATGCCAACAAAGGTCCCGGGGCCAGTGAGTGTGCCGCTGCAACCGCTTCCCGAGACGTGAAGGTTTTCGTCAGCAGCGCTGGTGCGCACAATGATAGTCGCGTTTGCATACTTCGAGCCGCTCTGGTCCTGGGCGTGAGCGGTGATCGGCGCAAAGACAGCAAGGAGCAGGGCTCCAACCGTTGCAGCAAGCAACCCATTGCACATCGACGTTTTATTCATAAGCTTGCTCCTTCGCGCGGCCTTGCCACGCGCGGGCGGGGCAAGCCCCGCCCCTACAAATGCTATTCCGGCTTGGCGATGCCTTTGGCAATGGCATCATCGAGCATCTGACGCAACTGCCGCGATGCCTGACGCGCGATTTCGCCCTGCTCGCGTCCCAATTCACCCTGACGGCGACCCAACTCACCCTGCTGACGACCCAATTCGCCTTGCTGGCGGCCAATGTCCGATTGCTGCACGCCAGCATCGGACTGGAACCGGCCCACCTGGCTTTGCAATTGGCCCAATTCGGATTGCAGGCGGCCGAGTTCGCTTTGCGTCGCGCCGTCCTGATTGCGAAGCGCATCGAGTTCGGCATTAATGCGTTGCAGGTCCGGCGAAATATCCGGGACTTTCACTTTCACGCTGAGGGCGTCCATCTGTTTGCTGAGCGCGTCCTGCTGACGGCTGAGTTCATCTTGTTGCTTGGAGAGCGCATCTTCGGGAGCAAACAGCGCTTTCGCTTTGGCGATGAAATCGGGATCGGTGATGACGTAGGATTTTTCGTCGCGCTCGAACCAGATGAGATCTTTGCCGAGCTTCTTACGTAGTTCTTGCGCGTGATGAACGTCCTCGTCGTCGCCGGACATTTCGACGCTTTCCCCATTGCCGGTCATGATGACGTAGCGTCTGCCACCGTAGGTCGAGTAAGAGCCGTTGATGGCAATATTTCGTACTGCTTCCTGCTGCGCGGCTTCGGCCTGTTGCAAGTCGCGCCTGGCATCGGCCATTGCTTCCCTGGCCTCCTGCATTTGCGAGGCGTAGCCCTGCTCCATGATTCTGTTCGCTTTCTCCAGGGCGTGCTGCGCGGCGAGGATTTGCGCGGAATTGATTTCATCGGATTCCTGCTCGATTTGCGCGACGGCCTTCAGAACTGCGCGAACTTGATCTGCCTGCGCGGCCTTGGATGCCCGATTGGCCTTCTCCAATGCGTCTTGTGCTGCTTGCAGCTGCGCCTGAACATCCTGCGCGCGGGCTGAATCGGCAGCGGCGGTATCCGATTGCGGAGCGAACGGGGCAATCGACGCGTATGGCAAATAGGAACTATATGGCACGGAAGCGGAATAGCCGGCCATCGGAGCCGCTGTAGCCAGCGCGCCGGAACCGATTTGCGCGGGCGGCATGGGCTGGATTTGAATCCCCGGCGCGTTCAACACGGCTGGTGCAATGGGCGCCGGACCAATGTTCGGCGAGGCGACAACGCCGCCAATCGGCGCGGCGGAAAGCAATGGCGCTGCGGCGGGAGGCGTGCCCATCGTTGCTGGCGCGAGAATACCTGCTTGCGGCGCTGGCGGGGTCGCCGGCGCTACGACTCCGCCGTTCACTCCGCCTTTTGGAGCATTGGGAAGCGCGGGTGCGACAGGGCCACCGGGAGCGACGACGTTCGTAGGGCTGGCGGGCGCGGGCTTGGCGGGCGGCTTGGATGCGTCTTGCGCGTGCGCGATGAAAGAAGGATGTACGGAAGCGGCCAAGAAAATCAACGGAACGGCAAGCGCGATGACGGCGACGGCGACCGATTTTTTCATGGACATCGCGCCGTTCCACGCGAGAATGCGGTTGACGCGTCGCTCGGCGCTGCCTGCCTTGCGCTCGTGCTTGGCCATGGCAACGCCTTGCCACCAAACGCGGCGGCGCGATGCGGCAAGCTGCGCGAAAAATGCGAGAAGCGTTTCGGCGTAGCGGGTGCGATCAGCGCCTCCGGCGAGCGCGGCTTCGTCGCTGGCCTGTTCGGCAAGATCGGCGAGCTGACGGTCGAGCCACCAGCTGAGCGGATTGAACCAAAAAATTGCGCGATGGATGAGCGAGAGCAGTTGCGTCAGCGCGTCGCGGCGTGCGACATGAGAAATTTCGTGCGCAAGCACGGCATCGAGCTGCTCTTCGGACCACGAACGCCAGTCCCCAGGCAGGAGAATCGCAGCGCGGCGAATGCCGAGCGTTGCAGGAACGGCGAGTAGCGCAGATTCTTTCAGGCACGGCGGCTTGGCCAGTCCCGCAATGCAGGAACGGAAGCGCAGGAGGCGCAGGGCTTCGCGGTCTTGACTGTTTACGGCGTCGACTGCTTGCGCGGCGTGCTCGAGGCGGCGACTGAACAATGCTCCGACGAGCAGGCGCACCAATAGAATCGCGGCTCCGAAGAAGTAAATTGCGAGGAGAAATGTCGTCCATGGAATTGTGAATCCGCGCGACGAGTTACGGGTAGCCGGCGCTGTGGACGGTGAAGATGTTTCCGAGCCGCTCGATGGGCTAATCGATGAGCTGATCGAGGAAGCAGGGTGAGGCGTTGCGCTTGGCGCGAGAGCAGCAAAACGAACATCCTTACGATGCGCTGCTTTCCAAACAAACTTGGAGGATGTTTTTCGAGATGCGAATTCAGTTTTTGGCGCGGATGCGAAAAGCGCGGGCGACGCGCCGGACGCGACTGCCGCGTCGTGGATAACGGGAACCGCATCGGCTAGAACCGTAACGGAGGCGGTCATTTGACGCTGCGGTTCGCGCACAGCAACGCGATTCATCTTCGCCTGCAAATTTGCCTGCAAATTCGTGACAACGGGAATCGCAGGAAGTTTCACGGGGACGCGCGGCAAAAGCGCGCCGAGGAACGGCATTGCCAGCGCGGCGCAGAGAACGGCGGTCCAAACGAGCAGCCGCGCGCCGACGCGTTTCACGCGAAATGCCGCGAGCGCCGCAGCCGCCCCGCAGCCAATCAGGAACGAGCGCGCCGCAGGTTCAGCGAGATAAGCAACGAACGTGGAGTATCCGCGAGCGAGAAAATCGGCGCTCATGACTTCCCTTCCTTCCCCTTTGCGCCCTGCGCGGCTTCGGCGACCATGCGCGTCAGGCGCTCCAGTTGCTTGGGATCGAGCACTTGATTGTCGACCAGGCCGATGACCAGTTCCTCCGCGGAACCGCCGCAAAATTTGTCGATGATGTTTTTCACGGCGCGGACGGCGACGTTTTGCCGGGCCTCCGCGGCGCGGTATATAAATGTCCGGCCGCTGAGTTCGTGAGCGACGTAGCCCTTCTCTTCGAGACGCCGGAGGACGGTGCGAATGGTCGATTCCTTCATGGGGCGCTCCTCGGCAAGGGCTTCGCGGCACTGCTCCGAGGAGCACGGCCCGTTGGACCAGACGTAATCCATCACAGCTTGTTCGACGTCTCCGAGGTTCTTTGGTTTGGTGAGTTTTGGTGTTCGCATGCTATGTTAGCTCGTGTAGCGTTACAATGTGTAACATACAAGCGAAATCCTGTCAAGCCCTAATTTCGCCGTCAAGAATGCTTCCTCCGATGGTCAGGAATTCCAGGCGACGCGGCCGATTTCGCGGCGGCGACTGCCCCAGTCCTGTTCGTGAAAAATTTGCGGCGTCAGTTCGATCAGGCGCGGAAAAATCTGGAAGATGGAGACTGCAGTCCACGGCTTACCGCTGCGAGTGACGTATCCGGCGCGATTGAGCTCGTCGGCCATGCGCTGCATGGAGATGTCCTGGACGATCAGCTCCATCAGAGTATTGAGCGCCTTCATTTCCGTGGGCTCTTCTTCGAGGTGTATGCAATCAGGAGCGATACGCAAACCAAAAGGGAGTTCGTGCAGGTTGCCGGGAGAGGCAGATGGCTGATCGCCGGTTGCTTCGCGTTCCCATTCGAGCGCGGCGAGCCGCCATCCTGCCGCGTACTTGTGCTGCATGTCTTCCAAATCGAGTTTGCCGTGAACCGCTTCGCGCAGACGTTCGATTTTCGCCATAAAGCCTCCTTAAAACCAGTTGACAGTTGAAAGTCGAAAGTTAAACCTAAAAAAAACCCCCGATGCGATTGGATCGCCACCTTCACCCCGTCCTCCAAATCAATTTGCGCGCTTGTTTTTGCGGTTACTCTCAACTTTCAACTCTTATTCTCAACTCGCTTTCACTCATAGCGCAGCGCGACCATGGGATCGACGCGCATCGCGCTGCGCGCCGGGATGTAATAGGCGCAAAGCGCAGCGATGGTCAGCAACACGGCCGAGATGGCGTAGGTGCTCCAATCGAACACGCCCGACATGCCCCCGACATGCCGGAAAAAGAAAGCTGTAGGCAGCGCCAGCAACACTCCCGCGACCAAACCAGTGCCGATTTGACGCAGGCCGGAGGCGAGCACCGAACGCACAATCGACTCTTTTGTCGCGCCGAGCACCATGCGTATGCCGAACTCACGCGTTCTTTGGCTCATCGAAAAAGCCACAACGCCGTAGATTCCCGAAAGGGCGAGGGCCAGCGCAACGAAGGACATGAAGAGAATGATTTCCGTGAGCGGACGGATATCTTCCGCATCATCCTCCCTCAACGAACGCAACGTCTGCGGGATAACCACCTGCGTGGAATCCAGATGCTGAATCGTTTTGCTGATGACTGGCGCAAGCGAGCGCGCTTCGCCATCAAACCGCACGAGCAGCGCGCCGGTGAACGCCTGCGGGCTCTGCGGAACGTAAAGGCGCGGCCCGTCAGGAACACCGAATTCTCCCTTCGTGTTTCGAGCGACTCCGACGATCAGCAATCGCCTGTCATCGGGAAGCAGGACAACCTTCCCAAGAGGGTCTTTTCGATGCCAGACATTCTCGGCAAATGTTTGTGAAACAACAGCAACGGCCGTCGTTCCCGTCGCGCCTGTATCGGAATTCTCAAACGGGCGCCCACGAATGATGGGAATGCCCAGCGTCGCAAAATAGTCGGTCGACACTTGCAGAACGCCGACTTGTTGGCCGCGACCTTTTGTCTCTCCGGGGACGCGCACTTCCTGCGGCGGAACATAAAAAAATGGAGCAATACTACTGTAGCTCGCCGAGCGGACACCAGGCACTTGGCTCACGCGGTCGCGGACCGCGCGATAAAACGCCGCCGCCGATTCCGGCGTAGCCGGGGAAGCAGGAGCCTGCACGGAAATCAGAAACACATCGCGTGTATCGAAGCCCGGATAGACAGAAGTGATGGAGCGCTGCATTCGCGCAAAGAGAACGCCTGCGGCGACCAGCACAAAACTCATAGCCATTTGCGCGACGATCAAAAAGCTGCGTGTGCGAGACCGCGTCGTGGTTGCGCCTTCCTGCCCCTTCAAGCTCGTCAGCAAATCGACCTTGAGCGATTCGCGTCCTGGAGCGAGCCCCGCGATACAGCCGGCGAGCAGCGTGGCCACAGCTAGAAACGCGAACACGACCCAATCCGGCCTCAGCGTGTGGTAGTCGTTCCGGCGCAGAAAGAACGCCCAGAAGATTCCGGGCAACCTGTAGGTTAAGTACAAGCTGACCGCTCCCGCGATCGCGGCGACGATCAGGCCCTCAGTCGTGAGCATCCGTAGCAGACGGCCTCGTCCAGCGCCGAGCGCGAGCCGAATGGCGACTTCGCTCCTGCGCGCCGCGGCGCGCGAAAGCAAAAGCATGGTGACGTTGGTGCAGGCCACCAGAAGAATCAGAATCATCGGCCCCATAACCAACGGGAAAAAGACAAGGATATTCGACCGCAGGGATGGATCTTCGTATAGCGAGCCGTTGGTGACCTCGACGGCGGTCTTGCGGCCAGGAATGTAGCGATCCTGCTGGGATTCGATGAGCTGGAGTTCCGCCTGCGCATCGACCTGCGAGTAGCCCAGCTTAAGCCTTCCTACAATCCGGATCCACGGATAATCGGGGTGCTGTTTGAATCCGTCGTAACCGTTGGAGAACTGGGCCTGCATGGTGTATGGAACCCACAGATCGCTGCTCACCAAAAGCGGCCCGAGCGAACTGGCGACTCCGACGACCGTGAACGGGCGTCCATTGAGCTGAATACTTTTCCCGATGATATGTGGATCGGAAGAATACCGGTTCTCCCATAGACTTTCGCTGATCACAACAACCGGCGCTTCGCCGGGAGTGGCACACTCCTCTGGAAGAAAACCCCGGCCCAGCCGCATACGCCAGCTGTAAACGCGGAAGAAATTGCTCGTGACCAAAGTAACGAGGTTTTCAGCGGTGTCGTTTTCTAGTCTCGCCCCATCGCCAGGGCTAAATCCGGCAACCGCGGCGAGCGATTGCGCTCTGGTGCGAATCGCGTCGTAATCCTTCACAGTGAATCCCTGAGAATCTTTTTTCGTGTCGAACCAGCCGGAGTAGGTGGGAATGGCTTGAATGAAGCTCGCGGGATCCTTTTCGACCGGTCCGCGGAGCAAGGCGCCGTCGAGAACCGCAAAGATAGAGGCGTTCAGTCCAATTCCCGTCGACAGAGCCACGACCACTGCAAGCGAAAGCAGCGGCCAGCGCATTATCCCGCGCAGCGCATAACGAACTTCTTGCAGGAGCGTGTTCATTTATTCGTACCTCAGCGCTTCCATCGGATCGACTTTCATGGCGCGGCGCGCGGGCAAATAGCACGCCGCGAGCGCCACGATAACCAACAGGACGGCGATTCCAGCAAACGTCAGCGGGTCATGCGCCGACACGCCGAAAAGCTGGCTGGCCATCAGTCGCGTCAGGACGAGCGCCGCAATCACTCCGATGACGACTCCGGCCACAGCCATCTTCACGCCCTGGCCGAGCACAAGCCGCAGAATGTCTTCGCGCTGCGCACCGAGCGCCATGCGAACGCCGATTTCATGGGTGCGCTGCGCCGCCAGATACGAAATGACTCCGTAAATTCCCACGCATGCGAGCACGAGTGCCAGCGCGGCAAAAACGGCCAGCAGGATCATCGAAAACCTTCGCGGCGCGAGCGATTTCGAGAGCAGCTCGTTCAGTGTTTCGGTTTCATAGATAATTTCGCGCGGATCGAGCTCCTTCACTGCGCGCCGCACCGCGGGCATCACTTGAGTGGGATCACCTCTCGTTCGCAGCACGACGGAGTCCCCGTCGGCCACGAGCGGCATGATGCTCTCCGGCAACTGCATGAATGGAAGCTCGAACTGCGCCTCCACAGCGGCCTTCGAATCGCCGCCCGGACCCCATTGTTGGACGTGATGTATCACTCCCACAATTTCCGCTTGCTGGTTGAAAAGTGCGATGTTGATGCGCTGGCCGATAGGATTTTCATGCGGGAAATAAGTGCGCGCGAAAACGT
>JASHRN010000222.1 GCA_030037335.1 Candidatus Acidiferrales bacterium
ATCCTCCTCGGAATGACAGTATTGCTTTCGAGGCAGTAACGTAACAGGTGCGCGGTCTGCGGCTATTCATAGCGGAGAGCGACCATGGGATCGACGCGCATGGCGCGGCGGGCGGGAATGTAGCAGGCAAGGAGCGCGACGAGCGTCAGCAGAATGGCGACGGCGGCGAAAGTCAGCGGATCCGTGGAGCTCACTCCATAAAGCAAATTGGACATCAAGCGCGTAAGCACGAGCGAGGCGGCCAAGCCGACTGCCAGGCCGATGGCCAGCAATTTCAATCCCTGGCCGAGAATCACGTGCAAGATGTCGCGAGGCTGCCCTCCGAGCGCCATGCGAATGCCAATTTCATGGGTACGTTGTCCGACCGAGTAGGAAATCACACCGTACAAACCGATCGAAGAAAGCAGGAGCGCGGCGCAAGCAAAAATGGCGAGCAGGAAAGTATTGAAGCGTCGAGGCGCGATTGAGCTTTCGAGAACGTCCCGCAAAGTGCGCACGCGCGTGAGCGGCTCGGCCGGATCGATGTCGTGCACAGTAACCTGCAACCCTGAAAGGACGCCCGTCGGCGAAGTGCGCGAGCGCACGGCCACGCCCAAAGTGTTGCAGAAGCTGTTTTGCATGGCGTTCTTCTGTGAGCAGACCGACAGATATGGCTCGTAGGTGTGCGCTAGTGTCGGCTGGTCGAGCGCCCCCTGCTTCACGTCGCCGACAACTCCAACGACGGTCAACCAAGGATCCTTCGATCCCGCGGTGCCCCATTTCACTCGTTTGCCGATTGGATCCTCACCCGGCCAGTATTTCTTCGCCATTCCGGCGCTGATGATGAGGACATCCGCGTGACCTTTTTCTTCTTCCGGAGTGAAAAATCTGCCGCGAATCAGCGGCACATCCAAAGTCTGGAAGTAATTCCCGAGCACAAGACTGTTTGCGCTGTGCGGGGCTTGCGCTGTTGCAAAAGTCGGATGTTCCTCGACAACGAAGATATGATCCCAATCCATTTCGGTGGGAAGGTCGGAGGAAAAACCGATGGACTCGACTCCCGGAGTGTTCTCCATACGCTCCGTCAACTGTTGGAAAAACTGTTCTGCGCGAGCGGATTCCGAATATTGCGGGGGTGGAAGAGAGATGGTTGCGGTCAATACGTTTTCCGCCTGCACTCCGGAGTGGGAGCTTTCGGCGTCGATGAAGCTGCGAACCAAAAGACCGCCGCCGATGACGAGCACAAAGGCAATGGCTACTTGCGCGATGACGAAGGCGCTGCGAGCGGAAACGCCGCTCCTGCCTGCGGCGCCTTCGCGGCCTTCCTCCTTGAGTATTTCGTTCACGTTGGCGCGGCTGGCTGCAAATGCAGGCGCCAACCCGAAGAGCACACCGGTAACCGCCGAGAGAAGCGCGGCGAAAAGGAGAACGGTATGATCGACTCCGATACCCTGAACCTGTGGAATGTTGTCGGGAGCGAGGGCGGCGAGCAGTCTTGTCCCCCATATTGCGGCGAAGATCCCCAAAGCTCCGCCGAAAAACGCGAGCAGAACGCTCTCTGTTAATAGCTGCCGGATCACGCGGCCGCGTGGCGCGCCGAGGGCTGCGCGCATGGCCATTTCTTTGCGGCGCGCGGAGGTGCGCGCGAGGAGGAGGTTGGCCACATTCGCACACGCGATCAGCAGCAGCAGGCCAACCGCTCCGAGAAGGAGATACATGAGCGTCTGCACATCGCCGACGACAACTTCGCGCAGAGGCGTTACAACCGTGTCCAGTTCAACTTTCATTGTGGGAGGGAGGCCCCACGTTTTGAGTACATCCGCCGCGACCACATTTATATCGGATTGGGCCTGTGCGGGTGTCACGCCTGACTTCAATCGCCCAATGACACCCCAGTCGAAATTATCGCCAAGGTCGGTCAGCTCGTCGTGACTGAGCGCCATCGGGATCCAGAGGTCCGCCGAATTGAATTGCGGCATACCGCGCGGAGGAAACTCGAATCCTTTGGGCATTACGCCAATAATCGTGTACGACTGCCCATTCAGCGTGATGGGACGGCCGACAGCGCTTGGTTCGCCGCCGAAGCTCCGTTGCCATAGTCCATAGCTCAGCACGGTGACGAAATGGCCGGGTTGATCCTCTCCTTCGTGAAAAATTCGGCCGATCAGCGGGGAGGCGTCAATCAAAGGAAATAAATTTGCCGAAATTCTTTCCGCGACGATTCTCTCTGGGGCACCCACGCCAGAAAGATTCACTTGGATGCCTGTAAATCCGGCGACGCCAGTAAAGACGTGATTGTTGCGAGCCATCACAGCAATATCTGGCGCGGAAACGGAAAATGGGGTGGGGAAGAATCTTGGGAGCTTCTCGCGAACCAGCATCAGCCGGTTCGAGTCGTGATACGGCAAGGCCTGGAGCAGGACGGCATTCACCACCGAAAAGATCGCGGTTGTTGCGCCGATACCGAGGGCGAGTGTGAGCACAGCGACGGCGGTGAAGCCGGGAGACTTGCGCAGCATACGGAAGGCGTAACGAACATCTTGCGTGAGATCTTCGAGCCAAGTGAGCGTCCAAACTTTTCGCGTGTCTTCCTTTACGCGCAGCACATTGCCGAATTTGCGGAAGGCGGCGGTGCGGGCTTCTTCGGGAGACATGCCTTGCGCAATGTTGTCTTGGGCTTCGCGCGCGATATGGTCGCGAATGTCGTCGTCGAAATCGTCCATCATGCGTTTACGAGTCATTGGGCATCCTCAAGGCTGGAAGCGCGGCGCGGAAGGTGAATGAACCGCAATACATCGCGCAAACGGCGTGCGCGAATAGGAACAATGATGACGATTGTTGAACCATGTTCTACTCATAGCGAAGAGCAACTATCGGGTCTACCTTCATCGCGCGGCGGGCGGGAATATAGCAGGCGAGCAGCGCGACAACAAAAAGCACGGCAGAAACAGCGGCAAAAGTGAGCGGGTCACTGACGCTGGTACCGTAGAGCAAGCTGGCCATCAGGCGCGTCAAACCAAAGGCCGCGAGCAAGCCAATGGCGATGCCTATGAGCGCGAGCCGGGCTCCTTGGGCGAGGACCAGGAGCATTACGTCCCGCTGCTGCGCGCCGAGAGCGATGCGAATGCCGATTTCGTGCGTCTGTTGCGCGACAGTGTAGGCGAGGACGCCGTAAATTCCGATGGCCGCGAGAAAAAGCGCAGCAATAGAGAAAATTCCCAACAGAGATGTGTTGAATCTTGGGCCGGCGACGGACTCGCTCATGGCCTGATCCATGGTACGAATTTTAGCGATGGGCAGATCGGGATCGAGGGAACGAATCTGGCCTATTACGGCGGAAGTAAGCGCGGCGGGAGCGCCTGCGGTGCGCATGGCGATGTTCATGGAGCGCGCCACGTTCATTACGGTGTCTTCCATTTGGGCATCGGTCAGTTGCAAATAGGGCGTGTAAACATGGGGCAGCGGCTTGGTGTCGAGAGTGCTGTCGCTGACCTCGCCAACGATTCCAACAACAGTCAGGAATTTGCGCTGGCCGCTGCCGGTGAAACGCTTGCCAATCGCGTCTTGCCCCGGCCACATCGCCTTGGCCGCGGCGTCGCTGATGACCGCAACGAGCTGCGTGCCGGCGCGATCCTCGGGCGTGAATGCGCGTCCGCGCAGAAGCGGAATGCCCATGGTCTGAAAATAATCGCCGAGCACCCAGCTCACGCGCGTGGCCGGAGTTAAGCCGGTGCTACCCTCGACCTTCACGGCATCGGTTATTGTGCCGTTCAGCGGCAGGTCGTTTGAAATACCAGCCGATTTCACGCCCGGTAGGGCCGAGATTCGTTCAAGCGCCTGCCGGTAAAATTCGCGGATTTGCGCTGCCCGGCCATACGCGCGGGGCGGAAGAGGCACGCTCATGGTCAGCACATGCTCCGGGTGAAAGCCGGGATTGGTGTCAAGCAACCTGGAGAAGCTGCGTACGAGCAGGCCCGCGCCGATCAATAGCACGAGGGCGAGCGCGAATTCAGCCGTGACGAACACTGCTTGCAAATGGCGGCGTGCACGACCGGGAGTTCCGCTCCGGCCGCCCTCCTGCAAAGTGGTGTGGAGCGAAGCGGCGGACATTTGAAATGCTGGGGCCACGCCAAAAACAATGGCGGTGATGGAGCAAATTGCGGCAACGAATGCCAATACTGAACCTCCCATGGAAACCGTAGGAGGAAGCGGGATGCTTGACGGGACGAGAGAGAGCAGGCTCTTCGTGCCCCACAAGGCGATGAGAACCCCGAGCACACCGCCAGCGAGAGCAAGCACCAGGCTTTCGGTGAGCATCTGGCGAATGAGGCGGTTGCGCGAGGCGCCGAGCGCGGTACGAATGGCTATTTCGCGCGAACGCGATGCGGCGCGTGAAAGAAGAAGCGTGGCCACATTGGCGCAGGCAATGAGCAGGACCAAGCCGACGGCGGCCATGAGCACGAGCAGAAGCGTCTGCACCGGGCCGATGACTTCCTCATGGAACGGGGACAACATGATGCGGACGCGGGCGTTCGGAAACGCTTTGAGCAGAGCAGCGGGATACACCTGCATCAGGCGCCCCGCGATGAGATTCGCTTCCGCTTGCGCTTGCGCGATGGTGACACCGGGTTTGAGGCGGCAGATGACGTTATTGTTGAAGTACATGCCCCAGCCGGTGAGTTCTGTCTGAGTGAAGGCCATGGGCACCCAGAGGTCAGCGGGCTGGTCGCTGCCCTCGGGTCCGCGCACAGGAAATACGAAATTCCTCGGCATGACGCCGAGAACGGTGTATGGCTCGCGATCGAGGTCAATGGTTCGGTCAACAATACTGGGATCGCCGGCAAAGCGGCGTTGCCAAAAGCCATAGCTGAGCACGGCCACCTTGGCGCGGGATTCATCTTCGTCACGCGTGTAAGTGCGACCGATGAGAGGAGAAATGCCGAGTGTCGGAAACAGGGAGGCTGAGGCACGCGCGGCGGTGAGGCGTTCTGGCTCGCCGGACCCGCCGGAGAGATCGAAGTCTTTGTTTTGAAATGCGCCGATTGAAACGAAGGATTTCTGCTCGCGTTCATAGAGCACAATATCCGGCGCGGAGCCTTCTATTTTCGGATAGCCGATCTCCGGCAAGCCTTCCCAGAGCATGACCAAGCGTGAGGGATTTTTGAAAGGGAGCGGGCGAAGAAGAACTGCATCCACAATGCTGAAAATGGCGGTGTTGGCGCCAATGCCGAGGGCGAGAGTGAGAATGGCAACGGCGGTGAAGCCAGGGGATTTTCGCAGCATGCGGAAGGCGTAGCGAACATCTTGCGCGAGATCTTCGAGCCAGGTAAGCGTCCAGACTTTTCGCGTGTCTTCTTTGACGCGCAGCACGTTACCGAATTTGCGGAAGGCGGCGGTGCGGGCTTCTTCAGAGGACATGCCGCGCGCAATGTTGTCTTCGGTCTCACGCGCAATGTGGTCGCGAATGTCGTCGTCAAAATCGTCCATCATGTGTTTGCGCTGCGTCATTCGACTATCTCCTAGACGCCTGTCTGCCGGGTGCCTGCCGCGCGCGCCGGCCGCAGAATTCGCGCAATCGCCTGAGCAATTTTGTCCCATTTGCTTGTTTCCAGGGCCAACTGCTTTCGTCCTTTTGCGGTCAGCCGATAGAATTTGGCCTGGCGGTTGTTTTCCGACGTGCCTCTTTCGGCTGAAATCCAACCGTGTTTGATCAGTCGGTGCAGAGCGGGATAGAGCGAGCCCTGTTCGACCTGAAGGACGTCGTTGGAGTTGAACTCGATGGCTTTGGCGATGGCGTGACCGTGAGTTGGGCCGGGAAGCAGCGTGCGAAGGATGAGCAGGTCGAGAGTGCCCTGAAGGAGTTCGACGCGCTCGCGCTGGTATTTGTTAGGCATGTTTGTCAGGCATCTTCATGGGGCTTCGTGATCGGCGGTGTGGTAGACATTCTAGGGGAGCATACATAGCGACTAGTAGAATGTCAAGGAGAGGGAAGGCAAGTTATGGCGGCGTAAAGCCGCCGCTACAAACGCAATTGAGTCAGAACTTCGCAAAGACTGCGAAGCTCTGCGCTACAAACTGCAAATGCAGATTCCTCGTCGGATGCTCGTCGCATCCTCCTCGGAATGACAGTATTGCTTTCGAGGCAGTAACGTAACAGGTGCGCGGTCTGCGGCTATTCATAGCGGAGAGCGACCATGGGATCGACGCGCATGGCGCGGCGGGCGGGAATGTAGCAGGCAAGGAGCGCGACGAGCGTAAGTAAAATGGCGACGGCGGCGAACGTGAGTGGATCGTCGGCGTGAATTCCATAGAGCATGCTGGACATGAAACGCGTGACGCCGAGCGCCCCGGCGATGCCGATGGCTGTGCCGATGAGGACCAGCAAAATTCCCTGGCCGACTACGAGGCGTAACAGGTCGCGGGTCTGCGCGCCTAACGCCATGCGGATTCCGAGTTCTCGCGTGCGGCGCGCCACCTCGTAGGAAAGCAAGCCATAAAGGCCGATGCAGGCGAGGACCAGAGCAAGCGCGCCGAAAAAGCTCGACAAGCGTGACATGAGGCGCTCCTTGTAGAGCATTTGTCCGGCTTGCTCCGATTGCGAGGTCACATTGGTTAGCGGCAAATTTGCAGCGACCTGAGAAACGATTTCGCGCACATTTTTCACGAGCAAAGTGGGATTCCCTGCGGTGCGAAGCTCGAAATATGCTTCGTTGCTGATGAGGGGCAGAAACATCATGGGCACGATGTCGCGTCGCGGGCGGTCGTATTTCGTGTTCCCAACAATGCCGATGACGGTGAAGCCGGGATCAGGATGCTGAACGTTATAGTCGCTCAACTGCACGCCGCCCATGTGCATTCCGACGGGATTTTCATTTGGGAAAAATTTCTTTGCGAAGGCTTCATTTATTAGAACGGGCATAGGTGCGGAATGAGAATAAGAGCGCTGCGCTGACGCGAGTGCTGCGCCAAGGGCGGGAGTTGGGGAAGCGTCGTTTTTCCTCCATGCCGCTCCCATCGCTTGTTGCGCTGCGTAGGTTGTGATGGCCGAGGCGAAATCCGCAGAAGAAAATGTCCGGCCGGCGAGGATCGGAATGCGCATGGTGGAGAAAAAATTCAGGCCCACGGGAAGCGAATCGGTCATTGTGCTTTGTTTGGGCGGCGAGCTATCGAAGTGAACGTAGGTGCCCGATGTGCCGCCGGCGAGCAGGGCGTCTTCTGAGTAGCTGACGGAGATTACGCCGGGAAGCGCCTCGAAGCGCTGCTGCAAATTGCTGTAAAGCTGCTGCGTTTGCTGATCGGTGTAACCGGCGATGGTGGGATCGATATTGAAGAGCAAAACATTTCGCGCGTCGAAGCCAGGATTAATGTCGCGAAGATTGTGGAGTGTGCGAACGAGCAGACCCGTGCCGATCAAAACGACAATCGAGAGCGCGACTTGCGCGATGACGAGCGCATCGCCGAGACGGAACCAGCGCGCGGAGTGCGTGGCGTTGCCGGGGAGCGAGGAAGCGGCTTCCTTAAGCGTGGGAGTGAGGTCGATGCGGGAGTTGCGCAGCGCGGGTGCGAGGCCGAACAGAATGCCGGTCATGAAAGTGATGGCAATGGTGAAAACGAGCACGCGCAAGTCCGGCGCGATGATGAATGGAAACGGGTGTTCGGCCCCGCGGGAAAAGAGATTGCTAATCGCGTCGACGCCCCAGATGGCGAAGAAAATTCCGAGCACGCCGCCGGTTAAGGAAAGCAAAACGCTTTCGGTGAGAAGCTGGCGAATGATGCGCGAGCGGCCTGCTCCGAGAGCGAGGCGCACGGCCATTTCTTTTTGGCGCGAAGCGGAGCGT
>JASHRN010000223.1 GCA_030037335.1 Candidatus Acidiferrales bacterium
AGAAACGAAAGTAAAGGAAATCGCAGTTTCAAATGCAACTGCACGCAAGATTTTGGAGCAGGCAGGCGTAGATTACTGTTGCGGTGGTGATAAATCGCTGCGCGATGCGTGTGCGCAATCAGATGCGTCGTTAGATGAAATCATGGATCGGTTGCGAACTGCTGAGGAGCCGCTGTCCAGCCAGGACGCGCAATGGACCCTTGCGCCCCTGCACGAACTAACTAGTCACATTGTGAATAAGCACCATGCCTATGTTCGTGAAGCAATCCAGCGCATTGAACCATTGCTCGAGAAGGTAAAGGCGAAGCATGGTCAACGTCATCCTGAGATTGCTGAGATCGAAGCGCTCTTTTCGCAGACTTCAGAAGAAATGATCGCTCACATGCAGAAGGAGGAACAGATCCTATTCCCGTACATCAATGCTTTGGCCTTATCAGTAACAGAGAAACGCGCAATTGAGCCGCCGTTTTTCAGGACAGTTCGCAATCCAATTCGTACCATGATGAAAGAGCATGATTCTGCTGGTGAGTTGACCAAGCAGATTCGCCGCCAAACTTCCGGGTACACCACTCCAGCCGACGCGTGCGTGAGTTTTCAGGCATTGTATCGGGAACTTGGCGAGTTTGAAGCCGATCTGCACGAGCACGTTCATCTGGAAAATAACATCCTCTTCCCGCGTGCAATCGAGCTCGAGGTGGCGCCGCGCTAAGAGCCGGTTAGAGAGGGGGAGTTCATGGATGTCTTGGACGCATTTGCAGTAACGATGCCCTGCGTGGCCTGTTCGGGTCGATATGAGCTAACTCTGAAACAGGTTTTGCTTTCGCATCAAATGTTGAAGACGGCTGTCCTGTTTCCGACGAGAGAGAGTGCCCACCACTGTTTTGGGCACGCATTGTGGATGAAACGATCGTACGCCAATTGCAGAGTGTCTGGAGCCAGTTGGAAGAGCGCGTGCACAAGGCAGGCGGGGAATTAAAGCTTCTGGCGGAGGAGAGTGCGCGTTCGAGGGCTGGAATAGGTGAGCAATGAGGAGTCCTATTAACGAAAAGAAATCACTCGTGGAGTTGCAGGCAATCGCCGCAAACCCCGCAAGCGTGATGAAGATTGCGCAAGAGAGAGAAAATGCCCTCTCGCGCGTGCTGATGGCGTACGTTACAAGCGGACTGATTTTCATGTTGCTCCCGGGTACCTTCCTGGGCGTCTGGAACCTGCTCCAAATTAGTGGAAATGAAAGCGCAGGCGCTGTTTCGGCGGCGTGGCTTCAAGCGCACGGTCACGCACAAGTGTTTGGTTGGATCGGCAGTTTCATTCTCGGAATTGGCTTTCACTCCATTCCGAAGCGGCGCGGAGCAATGAAGCCACCGATCATTGCAGCATGGGTGTGCTGGGTACTCTGGACTATCGGAGTCGCGATGCGGTGGACCGCAAATATTTATCCGTGGCACTGGCGTGTGTTGCTGCCCTTTTCCAGTGTACTTGAGCTTGGCGCGTTCCTGCTTTTTGCGAATACCATTTCACGTCATCGCCCAGAGGATGGCGGCAAGGACCAGCTCGATTCCTGGATATGGGTGGTTATCAGCGCTGCTTGCGGTTTTCTATTGGCGCTTGTGGGCAACCTGATCGGTTGCTTCTATGTTGCCCTGCACGGCTCGAGCCCCGCTTGGCCGCACATTCTCGATCAGCGCTACTTGGCCCTCCTCACATGGGGCTTTCTCGTGCCGTTCGTGTGGGGGTTTAGCGCCCGTTGGATACCTGTCTTCCTTGGGCTTAAACGGGTCCGCTTCGCACTTGTTATTCCCGCCGTCCTCGCCAATTTTTTAGGAGTCGTCCTTACACTTGCGGGAGTATATGCTCTTGGAGCGATTCTACTTTTTTGTGGCGCGGTTCTCGCTGTTGCGGGACTGCGGATGTTCGAACCGGCAATTCGCGAACCAAAGACTCGCGGTCTTCATCCAAGTTTTCCGTACTTCGTCCGCATGGCATATGGGTGGCTGCTCGTCGCCGCGACTCTCGGAATTGCTGCGGCAAAATGGGACAGCTCCGGCGGGATTTGGGGAGCGTCGCGCCATGCTTTAACTGTCGGATTCATCGCCGCAATGGTGCTCTGCGTGGGACAAAGAATTCTGCCGGCCTTCGCAGGAATGCGTGCGCTCTGGAGCACGCGGTTGATGTTTACAAGCGTAGCGTTGCTTATGGGTGGATGTGTTCTTCGCGTCTCGTGCGAAATTCTGGCATATCAGGGATACGCGCAATGGGCTTGGTCAGTGTTACCGCCTTCCGCGATGCTCGAACTTGCAAGCATCGCAGCCTTCGCAATAAATATTTTCGGCACATTTCTTCTTGAGCCCAGCCATGCGCAACATCAGATGCTCATCATCGAAATTCCAAAGTGAGTCGAAGTTTTTTAGAGCCGACTGACCAGATTGCGGCACAGAGGAAGTTCCTGGATGCGATGAAATCCCTGGAACTTCGCTCCGACGGTCACGCCAAAATCGATCTCGGGTTGAGTGGAAGAAAGGGAAGTCCGCAACTCATTGAAAGAATGGCGGGGACGACGGGGCTCGAACCCGCGACCTCTGCCGTGACAGGGCAGCGTTCTAGCCGGCTGAACTACGTCCCCGCAAGCTGACGTAACCGAAGTCAATGCGGAACACTGGTGGGCGATGTGCGATTTGAACGCACGACCTTCCCGGTGTAAGCGGGATGCTCTAACCACTGAGCTAACCGCCCGTATCATGCTATCCGAAGGTTTGCCGACCGTCAACGCCTGCCGTGAGATGTTCGTTCGGAGCTTTTCGCGCCAGCCCTGGCCTCACCTTGACGTCCCATGCCTGGCAACGTACACTCGATAGTGCAGTCAAAATAAAACAAATGCTCCTTTCCCGCGATTTCGTCGGTTATATGTCCAAGGAAGTGGTGAAGCGTCTCGTTGAGCGCCAGATGATTGAAACCAATTCCGTGGAGAACCTTTCCGAACGTGTGCGCCATACCATGGTGGACGAACTTACCGTTGAGGACCGCCTGAATGAAGAGGTCCGCGATATTCTCGCCGCCCACAACGACGAAATGCGCAAAGTCGGCGCTTCCTACCAGGAGATGTACAAAAAAGTGAAGGGCGAGCTCGCGCGCCAGAGGAAGTTGATTCTGCGCTGATGCGACTGACCCGCGAAAAAACGGTACGTCTCTCTCACCGCATCATTGAACTTCTTGTCTCCATTGAGGATGTTGATTTCGTCGAGGATCGCGACACCATTCGGCAGGAAGTCGTCAACATCCTTCAGGAACTGCTCAAGCAGGAAGAGCAGGTCGATGCCGAGGCACGTGCCAAAATCAGCTCGCAAAAGCGTGAAATCCTCGAAGGCAGTGAAGAGTGGGATATTCTCTACCGCCGGTACTACACCGAAGCGCTCAAACGAATGGGTGTGGCTGACCTCGCCGAGCCGCGCCGCCGTTAGCTAGCTCTCGGAAATCGCGCAACGTAAAAGACAAACCCTCCGCTGGTCTCTATGAGTTCCAGCGGAGGGCTCGTATTCGTCGTAATGGTTATTCGTTTAGGCAGTTAACTAGAACGTATAACGTCGAAACACGAATCCAACTCCCAACAGTCCTGTGCCGAGCAGAAGAAGAGTAGAAGGTTCGGGAGTAGGAGAATGGCCGCTCGGACCGCTGGAATTGAGGTGGAGGTCGGCACTGTTGACTGCGCCATTGCTGACCGAGAATTCGACGGTGGATTGCCCGACGCCTGAGCTGTGGCCCAGCGCAGTTTGAACACCCGCCGACAATGTCGTCCAATTGACATCGAAGGTCAGCGTTTCGTCGCCGCCGAAACTGCTTCCTGTGGTCGCAACGATATCGCCGGATAGAGAGTCTCCATCGTTGGCGCTGATCGAGATTGAGCCTGTGCCGGCGCTATTGGTCGTGAAAATGACATTGAACATCTCGGTACCGTCGAAACTGCTTTGCAGCCCAATACCGGTGGTGCTGAAGCCGGTACTAGAGCTGCCTGATACACTTCCCGTGCACGCGTTGCTTGCCGGCGCCCCACATGCGAAATCAATGGAACCGGCATTAGCCCTCGGCACGAATACGGCAACTGCTAAGAGACAGGCGACAGCAAGGCCTGACTTGAAGATGATTTTTACCATGGTTAGTCTCTCCGAAGGGTTCTAGTCGAGAGGGCTGCTGTCGAAAAGAATCCTACGAATGTGGTTAAAAGCAAATGTACTGCCAAACCGAAGACTCCGCTCTATTAGGCGACGGCACCGCGTAAACACAGAGCAACACAGGAGATCCACACTTTCTTTCGGCCGGAACAAATTTGGTGTTTTGAAGCTTGAAAATATATTCAGTAAGGTCCTCAGCATTGTGTGCACCTTGATGTGTACAGAGTAGCTAGTAAGTATTTGTATAGAAATTCTCCTGCTTTTACTCGAGCTTCGTTCCCGAGGCGCTGGAATTGATGCGCGGGGCGAATGCGGGCGCGAAAAGCACACGGACCTGGCGTGCGCGCGGCAGCCAGGCCCGCTGTCACTAAAGCAGATCCCTCACCGATCCGCTGCTACTCGCAGTTCGGGAATTTGATGGAGGTGATCTTCGTACGCCAGTTGTGTGACGAGGTCGTGAGATAGTACTCGTTCGTGTACCAGAAGGTACAGCCGTTAGGGTCGAGCGCCATGCTGCTGTAGTCCCCCCAACGGTTTCCGGTTTGCGAACCTCCGCCACTGACGATGATGTCCTCGGCTCCCATCACGCCCAACGGAGAGCTAGGTGTGCGACCGGTGTAGTGGATTGACGGGAACATCGCTGTGCCGGAAATGCTAAAGCCGAGTGCGATGTCTCCGACTTTGTCCATGGCAATGGAGCCCATCCAACGATCGTTTGTATTGCCCGCCGGGCCCGCGTAGGTGCCGGCTTGGTATACCGTTGGCTTGGTCGAGGTTTCTGGGGCGCGAAACTCATACCAACGTTCACCAATGTATCCGCTCGTAGCGGTCACATCATGGACCGTAAGCCACGTCTGGCGGCTGCCGAAATTGCGATAAGCCAGCCGGTACATTAAGCGATCACCGATAGAATCCAGCTTGTAAGTCGTTCCCTTCTGAGGGATGCAATCAGCGTCTCCCAAGCCGCCGCACGAGAGCTTGAATTCCGGTACGAAGATGGGCATCGTGCCGCTGAATCCCTCGAAGGTTGACAGGCTCGGAGTAGTGAAATTTGCATGAAAAAGATATTCATAAATGACCGTCGAAGTCGCCGAACCGGTATCGATGCTGCCAAGATACATTTCTGGTTCGCCGGCAGGCGGAAGATCATTCGGCGAATCGATGTCTCCTGGCAACAAGCTATCGTCCCAGCTGGTCGGCGCAAGGAAACAGATCTGTTTCGCGGCCGAGTTGCCTGCGAGCATCTTTGTGCGATCGTAAGCGCAAGCCTCGGCGGCAAAACCGAGCTTTCCGCCAAAGATGTTGTTGCTCTGATAGTAGCCGTCGCGCCAGACACCCCATTTTGGGTAATCCGGATCACCAGCCTGCTGCGGAAAGGCGTAACGGTAATAGCTGCCGGTCGCGTCGGAGGTGACCGACACAGCGACGCAAGTCATGTGCGGCGCACTGAAGGTGTTCTGCGCGGCGATCCAGCGATTGGCGGTCTTGTCGTACAGGATGATTGGATCGCCACTGTTCTGAGTTTGACACGCGCCGCCGAATCCGTTCCAGAAATGATTGCCCGGAAAGGGGCCGGCGATTTCCGCGCCCGTAGCCTTATCGAATACGGCGTAGCACGTGTTGACCCACTGCACGATTTGAGTGCTGCCGACTGCCAAGTTGGAATCAGGGGGTGAAACGGCGTCGCAATCGAGGGCAGTGCCGCCTATGCTGAGGCTTTCTATGCCCATAGTCTTCATGGCAGGGACCAACGGCTGCGAACTCATCTGCAGCACGGAGTCTGCGAATGGCACGCCCGGTGCTATGACTTTCTTCGGCTTTGGGATGCGCTCTTCATGCATAAACCGAGGGGCGCGCTCTGACCGCGCTTCGGGAGGCATTTCTCGCATTGGCACCGAAACATCGAACTGAACGGCAGCGTGGACCTCGGCCTGAACGGAGGCTTCAGGAGGTAATTGATGCGATGAATTTTTCGCCAAGAGTGAGCCGTTGAACACAACCGCCAGCGCCAACGCACAAAAAGTTAGCGCACCGATTGCCAAAACCCGACCGCGAAAAACATGCGTCTTCCTCTTCATCCTTTGGGGTCTCCCTTATCTGGATTTCATGCGCGGGCGAACGCGTGGCGACGAGAGGGCTCGGCGAATCAAGCTGCGCGAACAGGAGAATTTTGGCCAAAGGCAGACACACCACCTCGCGCGTCTGCTTCGCTCTAACGAGCAGAGCGGACATCCACACACGCAGCGGCACGGCTGTAGCTATCCTAAGCTGCGTCTAGGCGCACATGTGAGGACTGGAAGCGCGGAGATAGTAACATCGCATTGGGATACGTCAACGGCGAAAAGGTACAGGTAAGTCGAAAAAAGGTACAGGTAGGCCCCATTTGGACACTATTCATTTAGTGTTCGCGCGACGCCCACAACCCTGCACATATATCTTATCTATCTGGAGTGAGTGAAAGCAGAAGAAAATATTCCGGGATACGTGGCACAACAATTTGAGCTTAGCCGACTGCACATCAATAACTTGGTCTAAGTCGACGTCGTCATGGAGCACGGACTGCAGGTTGGTCTTGCAAATGTGAGGGGAAAAATATTCGCGGGCTCGCTATACACAATAAAAGGCGGCTCGTCGAACCGAACCGCCTTTAACCTGCCGAATAAATCCTGCTGGTCTAGTTGGGCCGGCGTTTCAGCACCGGAGCATTGTCGTCATCCGTCTGTCCGGACTGCTGATTCGGAGCCGTCTGCTGTTCGGCCTTGCTCTTCAGCGTGGGCTTGCCGCCGTCGCGTGTCTGCTGGAGTCTTTCTCCCGCTTCCCATCGCTCGAGCCTTGCCTTCACCATGTCGAATTCAGAAGTCGTTTCAATATATTCGGGCCGAGGCGGCAGGATGGTAGCGATCTCTTTCTGAGCTGCAATGATCCGGTCCGGCGTCGGCGGATGCGTATCGAAAATCTTGGGAATTGTTCCGGGCTCTTTCTTTTCCTCCGCCTCGACCTTTTCGAACGCCATCACGAAGGCATTCGGGTCGTAACCCGCCTTATACATGTACTGTATTCCGAGGTAATCCGCCTCACGCTCCGCGTCGCGGCTGAATTTCAAATACGTCATCGGAATAGCGAAATTCATACCCTCGTAGATTCCATAACCCGCCATTGTTCCTGGCAAAGTCATAATCAGCGGAATCGAGGCGATTTGCATAATGTTCGCCTTTGTGGCGTTCCTCGTCTGATGTCGTGCGCAGACATGCGCAATCTCATGCGCCATCACTCCGGCAAGTTCCGCTTCGGTATCCGAATGCAGAATCACGCCTGTGTTCACGTAGAAGAAGCCGCCCGGCAGCGCAAAAGCATTAAAATGCTCATCATCGATCACTTTGATCGTGAACGGCACTTGGGCATCCGAATTTCTCACAAGGTTTTGGCCCACTTTGTTGACGTATCCCACGATGACAGGATCGTTGATCAGCTTGGAAACTTTCTCAACTTCTTCCGACAACTGTTTCCCCAGCGCGATTTCCCGCTGAATCGAATACATGTCCGGACCGTGGCCCACCTTCCGGTTGCCGATCGCGTTTACGTCGGATTCCGTCCCGGGCACGACTTTGTCCGACTGGGCCATTGCGGCGGGAACAGACATCGCAGCCGCCAGAAGGAAAGCCGCAAAAATTGTGGAGGTTCGCTTCATTGGGGTGTCGCCTCCTTGCAGTACAGGTATTATACCACCCCGTCCGCACAAGCGCTTATCCGATTCGATGCCAGCTTGGCAAAAACGGTTTGTTTCGCGTCCCAGAGATATCGCTCTGGAGGCTCCCTCAAAACAGACCGATTGTGCCTATGAAAACCCATAAGTTCAGTTCTATTGACCGGCTTCTCCATTCTCTCTAGAGTAGTTCCAGGCGATATGGCCCTCAAAAAAATACAGGTTGGCCAGCTTTGGAAGAAGGATGACACCGGCGATTCCTACCTTGTCACCAAGGTCTACAACGAGGCGCTGGCCACTTTTGCCGTCCTGCGCAAGGCCGGCTCCGAGACCGACGCCCCTCTCCGGGTTCGCATTGTCCACGTAGGGGCATTGCAGGCCCTGCCAGGCTTCCGTTTTGCCCAGGAGTCAGAGGAATTCTAAGGCGGTTCCGACCCGCTTCTCCTCGCCGGATTCAATTCCTCACTCTTTCGGTTTATAGGTTCCAAACTTCATGGCAATGGGCTTCAGAGTCGGATAGAACTGCACAAACGTATTGTCTACGGCGCCATGGGCGTTGTGGCAGTTCCAGCATGATTCCGGCGGATTTGGGCTGGCGGTCTTCGCGTCCAATCCGAAATTGAAGTACGCCCATTTCGACGGGAATCGGCTCGAGTCCTTCACCGAAGCTGCAATTCCTCGCAGTTCTCCCTGAAAATGGCCGCCTTGATTGATCGAGCCTTTACTTGATGCAGCACGCTCTTCGAGTACGAACATGGTCTTCTCCGGCCACGTGCCCGTCGCCACAAATTTCCGGTACGCCTCCGGTGCGACGAACACATTCGTAAAAAGCGGCGCGCTGTTCGGATTCGGGCTGTACGCCATCCCCAGTCCTGAAGACAAGTAAATCCACTCGCGGTAATTCTGCGGACGGACGAGTTGATTCTGCACGGTATACTGTGGAACTGAATCGCTGCGCTGCGACCCTGCTCCGTTCGCCACAAATCCCGCAATGCCAAAGGCTGCTGCTGCCGCCACAATCAGCACCATTACGGTTCGCATATCTGCTCGCTTCTCCGCTCTAAATTGATCGCACAGGCATCTTAACCACGTCTTCCACCTGCATTACTTCACGCACCAGAAACGGCTCCGCATATTTCACGCCGATCATTCTTCCGTAATGTCGCGACGTCAGGTTGACGCGATCCTCCAACTCGTCGAGCGGCATATGCACCTTCGATTTGCTGTCGCGCTTCTTTGGACGGAATTGCGATTGATACGCCAGAATCGCCTTATGCCGCTGTTCGAACTGTTCTGTAATGTCGACCAGAAATGACGGCCGCACCGTCTCATCGTAAGTCGTCGCGTACAAAATCTTGAATGGCCGGTATGCCTCACCGGGAATCGGCAACTGCTTCAGCCCGGCAAGAAAACATCCTTCATAGGAAAGTTTCGCCGCGTTGTAATGATCGGGATGCCGCCCCTCCCAATACGGCAAAATCACCGTCTTGGGCTGCCACTCGCGGATTTTCGCTGCAACCGCCATCTTATATTTTTCGCTGACCTCCAGCCGCGCGTCCGGCAGACCCAGATTCGCGCGCGTCGCCAGCCCCATGATTCGCCCTGCCTCTGCCGCTTCGTGCAGCCGCGTCTCCGGAGTTCCGCGCGTCCCCATTTCGCCTCGGGTCAAGTCGAGAACGCCTGTCTTATATCCGCGCCGTCCCATCTTGATCAGCGTGCCGCCGCAGGTCAGCTCCACGTCGTCCGGATGCGCTGCAATCGCCAGCAAATCGAGCTTCATTTCGCCTCCCGCATGGCTGCCGTGCGCAATTCTATCGCGTTTGCGGCGAACCGCCGTCAAAACGTTGGCCCCTGACTTAGGATGGTGTTAACTTCAAAGTGCGTTTGAGGAGGATCCCATGCTGCAAGCTCTCGCAGGCCGTGTGGCGCTGGTAACCGGCGGCGCAAAACGCATCGGCCGCAGCATTGTGGAAAAACTCGCCGCGGAAGGCGCCGACGTTGTCATCAACTATGCTTCGTCAAAACCGGAAGCCGAGGGCCTCGCCTCCGACGTTCGCAAGCTAGGCCGCCGCGCGCTCGCGATTCCCACAAATGTTTCCGTGAAGCAGGAAGTTCAGCAGATGTTTCAGAAAATCGAAGGCGAATTTGGGCGCCTCGACATTCTTGTCAACAATGCCGGAATGTTTTTTGCCGCTGATTTTCTCGATCTCACCGAGCAGCAATGGGACTCAATTATGTCTACAAATCTCAAAGCGCAATTTCTGTGTGCCCAAGCTGCCGCACCGCTTCTGAAACGCAGCGGCCATGGCCGCATCATCAATATCTCTTCTCTTGGCGGCATGCTTCCGTGGCCGAAATTCACGCACTATTGCGTTTCCAAAGCCGGGGTCATCATGCTGACGCGTTGCCTGGCTCGCGCCCTCGCACCGGAGATTCTCGTCAACAGCGTTGCGCCGGGCACGATTCAGTTTCCCGGCGAAGAGCCCGACGAAGACTACATCCGCCGCGCGCCGCTCCATCGCACCGGCAAAGGCTCGGAAATCGCCGATGCTGTTTTCTTCTTCGCAACCACTGAATTCGTCACCGGCCAGATCCTCGCCGTCGATGGCGGCCGCAGCCTGACATAAGCATCACCGGCTGAAAATCGCTGCTCGAGAATAAAAAAGCGGCGCCGAAATGAATCAGCGCTGCTCCGCAATTCTTAACCTTCGCCTATTCGCCTGCGTATTTCACTGAACATCCATAGGGCCGCGTGACCGGATCACCCACCGGCTTACCACTCATTGCGTCTTCGAGCGCTTCGTTCAGATAATTTTTTGCGCCCTGGATGTCGGCAACGTCGGTCGTGGGCCTATCGTCGATCGCGCCATCGTAGACAAGCACGCCCTGCGGATTGATGACGTACATATCCGGCGTGGTCTTCGCGTCATACAAATGCCCTAGTGTGCCCGTCGGATCCAGCAGCGCCGCCGTGGGATGCGCGTTCATCTGCTTCAGGTACGCGTTTTCCTGCGCCGCGTCCATGTAACCCTGTTTCCCCGGAGCCGACGAAAGCACCGTCAGCCAGATCACTCCTTTCGCCGTCCATTCCTGCTGCAAACGCTGCATGTTGCCGCTCTCATAATGCTTCCGCGTGTACGGACAGCCACGATTCGTCCATTCCAGCACCACGAACTTGCCGCGATAGTCGGACAGATGATGCGTCTGTCCGTTTGAATCCGTTGCCGTAAAATCCGGCGCAGATTCGCCCACGCGCACCGCCCATGCGAGCGTCGAAATCATCGCTGCGCACGCAAATACAACCAGGCCCGAAAAGATTTTCCTTTTCATGATGGTTTCCCCTCCTCAGTCCTGGACTGAAATCTTGGACTCTTACGATTTCGCTTTGGATGATGTGTAAACGGGCGCCGTGATTTCGTAAGCGCGCCCTGAACCTAACTCGAGTACCCCGCGCAGCTGCGCTATGGGCTTTAGCAGTCCGTCCGATTTCTGCAGCTTTAGACGCACGCCGCGCGAAAAAGGTGTCGCAGCCTGCACAGCAGCATTATTGATTTGTTCTGCCTCCAACGGGAAGAACGTCGCCGTGTTTTCCTGTTTTCCGGTTTCGACCGTTAGCACAAAATCATTTTTTTCACTTGTTGCATAAACTTTCCAGGCGGTCGGCAGGTGCGCGGGAAGCTCAGAGTGAGCCTTCCAAAACATCGCTTCCGTTGTTGACTTGGCAGCATCACGCCCGGCCGCTGGCAGCGTCAGGGACAACTGCGCTTTACCCGGTATGCACATTTCGCGGCACACCAGCCAATTCACGTTTGCGGCGATTGTGATGCTTTTGCGGTTTCGCACGGCGGCTGGCGCGCTCAGCGGCGCAAACAGCAGCACGTCATTCTCGTATCCATAATCCACAATCGATGGCGCCGTCAGTTTCTCAGGTGTGGGCCACTCGACTGCTCCAACGCGAAATCCCGTCGGCACTTGCCATTGGATTTCGGGCGGCTCACCCGAGTCTCCAGGATTCTCCCAGTAAATGTGCCAGCCTTTTTCCATCTGAAAATGCAGGCCGATGAGGAGCTGTTCACCCGATGCCACGCTCGCACGATTCGCAAGCAGCATTACCGTCGTATGCGGCCCAGTCGCTCGCGTCTGCGCAAATGCAGACGACGCTAACATGAGCAGTGCAAAAGTTCCGGCAGCCACTGTCCTGTTGCTCAAGCTCGCAAATCCGCCTTTCATACGCTGTGTACGCGCGCCATCTCCGTTTTGGATGCTCAAAAACAAAAAGGCGGCGCCAAATCTTCGACGCCGCCCGCCACTCACAAAAATCAGCTGTGCTTAGTAAGCTGCGAGCTTCTCCATGCCCGCGACAATTTTATCCGTATTGACCATCCACGCGTGCTCCAGCGGCGGCGCGAACGGAATCGCCGGAATGTCCGGACCAGTAATGCGAACAATCGGCCCGTCCAGATCCTCGAACGCCTCTTCCGCCACAATTGCCGAAATTTCTCCGCCAATGCCCAGCGTGCGCTTGTCTTCGTGGACGATCAGGCACTTGTTCGTGCGTCGCACCGATTCCAGCACGGTTTCTTTGTCGATGGGTGAAAGTGTCCGCAGATCGATCACCTCGGCCTCGATGCCATTCTTGGCCATTTTCTCCGCAGCTTCCAGGCACAGCGAAGTCATATAGCCATACGTCACCACGGTCATGTTGCGCCCTTGGCGCCGCGTTTCGGCTTTTCCAATCGGAACCGTGTAATCGCCTTCAGGCACGTCGCCCTTTGCCGTGCGATAGAGTTTCTTGTGCTCGAAATAGAGCACCGGATTCGGATCGCGAATCGCCGCGAGCAGCAAGCCTTTCGCGTCATACGGCGTCGACGGCATCACCACTTTCAATCCCGGCTCATGCACAAACCACGATGCATTTTCCTGAGAGTGATAAAGTCCGCCACCCGTCCCGCCGCCGCAACAGATTCTTACCGTCAGCGAACATCCATATCCACCCGCGCTGCGATAGCGAATCTTCGACGCCTGCTGCACCAGCGACTCCATCGCCGGCGTAATAAAATCCGCGAACTGAATTTCCGCGATCGGCCGCAATCCCACCATCGAAGCGCCAATCGCCGACGCGATGATGTTGCCTTCCGCCAGCGGCGTATCCAGCACGCGCTCTTCGCCGAATTTGTCGTAAAGCCCCTGCGTCGCCTTGAACACGCCGCCCGAAAGTCCGATATCTTCGCCCATCACAAACACGCGCTCGTCGCGCTCCATCTCCTGCGCCATCGCTTCCGTGATGGCGTCAATCATCGTGATATTCCGTGCCATTTTTGCGTTGTCCCCTTTTATTCCTGCGGTGCCCAGATATGATCGGCCAGTTCCGAAGCGTCCGGATATGGACTCTGCTCGGCAAACTCCACGGCTTCGTTGATTTCCTGCGTGATTTCCTTGGCGATTTTGTCTTTCGATTCGTCGTTGAGGAGTTTTTTGTCGCGAAGAACTTTTTCGAAAAGAACCAGCGGATCGCGCTTCTTCCACGCGTCCACTTCTTCCTTCATGCGGTACTTCGCGGGATCAATTTCCGAATGCCCGTACCACCGATACGTTTTGCATTCGATGAACGTCGGTCCGTCGCCCGCACGCGCTCGTGCAATCGCTTTCACCGCGGTATCGTAAACGGCCATCACGTCATTGCCATCCACTGGGATGCCGGGGAATCCGTACGCTTTCGCGCGCTCGGATAAATCCTTCAGCGCCGTTTGCAAACGCAGCGGCACGGATTCTGCCCACAAATTATTCTGGCAAACATAAATGATCGGCAGACGATGCACGCCCGCGAAGTTCAGTGCTTCGTGAAATCCACCAAGGCTCGTCGCGCCATCGCCGAAAAACGAAACCACCACCGTGTCGCGCCCGAGCTTCTTCAATCCAAACGCCACGCCCGTGCCCACCGCGAGCTGTCCTGCAATACTGCTCGCCGGGGTAATCGTGTGAATCGGTGGATAGCCCATATGCGCCGGAGTCGATTTTCCACGGTCGGGGCTGGTTGCCTTTCCGAAAAGCTGCGCAAAGCACAAATTCAGCGGCGCACCCTTGATAATGTTCGCTGTCCAATCCCGGTGCGAAGGCGCAATCCAGTCGTCCTCGCGCAAACTGTACGCCGCGCCCACTTCCGCGGCTTCCTGGCCGACTCCCGAGTAAAAATTTCCTGCGAATTTCCCTTGCCGGAACAAAATGCGCGCCTTTTCATCGCACATCCGGCACTTCACCAGCATCCGGTAGAGCCCGAGCATCAGCTCGCGCCCGTTATTCTCGCTTTTTCGCCCGTTTTCGCTTCGTTCCGTTTCCAGTTCGGCCACGCCTCGGCCACTTTTGGCTGCCATTTCTGCTCCCATTATTCTTTCGGATAAAGTAGACACTGCCACTATAACACGATTTTTTAGCGCTGAGCCGCTTCCTTCTTAGTCTGACGCCGATTTTGAATCTTGCGTTTCCCATGAAATACAAATTTCTTCCGCAGCCAGTTTGCGAATCAATTCTTTGTCCGCTTCCAGGAAATCCAGTTCTTGCAATCGCTTGGGCTCGACCCATTCAATCTTTTCGAAGACGCGATTCTGAATTTCTCCTGACTCCACCAGCGCCTCGAAGAAAATCAACTCGACCGCTTCGTGCATTTCCGCGTACTTATGCTGCGTGCGATAAATCTCCTGTCGGATTTCCGCTCGCACCCCAAGCTCTTCCATCAACTCCCGTTCGAGCGCCGACTTTGGAGTTTCCCCAGCCTGGACTTTGCCGCCCGGAAATTCCCATTTCAGCGCGAACCGGCTCTCGCGGCTCCTTTGGCACGCCAGCACGCGGCCTTCGCGCGCAATCACCGCGGCCACAACGATCACGCCGCGCCGCTCTTCGCTGCGCTTCGGCGCATTTGACTTTTCTCCGTCAGCTCCGGATGGATCACTCGCATCAACTCCTCCGCTCCTTGCGCCAGCGGCGGCCCTGGCGTATTCAGCAATTCATCGCGAATCACAAACACTTTCCGCTCGCGTACCGCGCTCACATCTTTCCACGCTGGATTTTTCAATGCCTGCTCCGGCTTCGATTTTCCGCCGGTTGCCGCCCATGCCAGGACCATCACTTCGGGATTAGCGTGCGCGACCTCTTCATCTGTAACTCGTTCGCCCGCGCGCACGGCCATTTTCCCGCCGCAAATCTCCACCAGTTCTGCAACCCACGGCGGCGAACTGATTCGCGGATGCGGCCACGCCTCGCAATAAACGAGCGGCTTCGACTTTGCCCACTTTGCCATTGCTGCGATGGCGCGGAACTTTCCACGCATCTCACCGATCAATTTTGCCGCGCGTTCATTTTTCCCGCTTAAGCTGCCTAGAAGGAGAATGTCCGACTCAACATCTGCAAGCGTACGCGGATTCAGGGCGAGGAAGGGAACTGGCAACGATAGAATTTTCTCGACGGCCTCCGTCTTGAAGGGCACCGATCCAATAATTATTGTCGGCCGCAAACCCATCAACGTCGCAGCATTTCCACCCGACGCCATTCGTTCGCCTCGGGCCGCGAAATGCCAGCAATCCCCGCTCACTACCGACAATCCTCCTATGTCCGCCACGTCCTTGCACCATTTGCTCACCGCAATAATCTGCTGTCGCGCGCCGACGGCCATCAAAATCGAAGTCACGCTGGGCGCGAGCGAAACAATTCTTTGCCGGATTTTCTGCGAGGCGAACGTCATACGAAGCTGTCAATTCTATCGGCCGCTTTCCACTGGTACAACATCAGCTTTCCATTGACTTCGCACGGCCCCAGTGCAAGGATGCGCACAATCAGGGCGAATTCTACTTTGCGCAAGGAATAAGGAGGAGCTATGCCCCACTATTTGATTCAAGTCGCGTACAACGAAAGCGCTTTGCAAGCGCTGGTCAAAAATCCACAAGACCGCATAGAAGCAGTGCGCCCGGCAGTGGAGAATCTCGGCGGAAAAGTGAAAGAAGGCTATTTCGCATTCGGCGACTACGACGCCGTGCTCCTTGCGGAAATGCCCGATAACGTAGCCGCTTCAGCGCTGTCGATTGCTTTCGCTGCGGGCGGCGCCTGCCGAACCGTAAAGACCACCCCGCTGTTGTCCTCGGCGGAAGCGCTGGAAGCCTTTAAGAAAGCCTCTCGCAGCGGTTATCGCGCCGCGACAGCGGGCTAGTCAAACTCGCAAACCTTACTTCACCAAAACAAAAAGGCGTGCGTTCAAAAGAGCGCACGCCTTTGTTTTTTTCTAAGCCGAGTTCTTCAGGTCGGCCTCCTTCGGAGGATGTTCACTGCTGCTGTTGCTGTGTTTTAGGAGCCGCTGACTTGTGCGTCCGGTGCCTCGGCGTTGGCGTAGGTTCTGCGGGCATGTCGCCCTCCGCCTGACGCACTTTCCTCAGCGTCGGCCTTGGCAATTGCCACAACACCCGCGCATCCGCCGCGTCATTCGGATAAAACTTCGTCGACTCCTGACCCGTCGGTTGCAGGATGATGTCTACGCGCCGGTTGTACGCCAGCCACGTATTCCGCAGGCGCCGCATCATCCACTTCTGCGGCTTCGCCGGATCCTGTTCCTGCAACTGGGCAACATCGCTGTTTTCCAGTTGCCGTTCTTTGCCCTCCGCGCGCGTTTGAATCTTGTCCGCGGAAATTCCCTGCGAAACAAGATAATCCTTCACGCGGTCGGCCCGCCGCTGGCTGAGCGCTTCGTTATACGGAGTGGACCCGCGAACATCCGCGTGTCCCACTACAACCAGCGTCGCCGTGTCGTCATAGTCCAGATACTTCTTGAACGTCGTCGCCACTTCATTCAGTGACTGCTGCTCAGGAGTTATCAGGCCAACGTCCGGATGCTCTTTCACCGGATACGCCGTCGGATAGAACACGCTCTCGAGCGTCACGACCGGCATCGGCTCAATCGAGCCAGTGATGTGCAGATTCGCGGTCTGCGTCGTTGTTCCTCCGCAAACGTTCGTAGCCGTCAGCGTGTACGTCTGGTTCTCGTCGATCGGCCCAACGTTCTGTTGTTTCGGCTGCGCGGTGACCTGCTGGCTGCCGTTCGTTTGAACGCTTCCGATGGGATCAATGTTC
>JASHRN010000224.1 GCA_030037335.1 Candidatus Acidiferrales bacterium
ATTTCCCAGGACCAGGACGATCAAACCCAGTCAAATTACGGTGCAGCGGCTGCCTCGGTCACTCAGGCTATAGCGCAGGTGAACCAGACGAAAGCGCAACTCGCAGAGGCTGCGGCGCAGGTAGTTTCTGCGCGAGGGAATTTGGAAATGGCCGAGACCAATCTGGCCTATTGCACGATCTCATCGCCGATTGACGGCACTGTGGTTGCAAGAAACGTCACTGTCGGACAATCCGTTGCCGCTGCTTACCAGGCGCCGCAGGTCTTCACCATCGCGCAGGATTTAACACGCATGCAGGTCTACGCTGCCACCGACGAGTCCGACACTGGCCAGATTCGCGTCGGCCAGCCTGCTACATTCCAGGTTGATGCGTACCCAACCGAAACTTTTGAGGGCCGTGTCAGCGCCATCCGCTTGAATGCATTTACGGTCCAGAACGTCGTGACCTACGACACAATCATTGATTTCGAAAATCCCGAGGGCAAGCTCCTCCCCGGCGAAACCGCTTACGTCAATATTCCAACAGGTTACGCCAGCAATGCCTTGATGGTTCCGAACATCGCGTTGACGTTCACGCCTCAAATGCCAGCGCCGCAGCTTCAGGCTCTCTATAAAGCGTACAACATTCCGCAGCAAGCCACCGTCTCGCATATCGGCGGATGGCAGATCGTTTGGGAGTTGGATGCGAACCAAAAACCCTTCCCGATTGCCATTAAGACAGGACTGACGGATTACACAAATACCCAGGTTCTTGAAGGCAGCATACGCGAAGGACAGGCTGTCCTGACGGGCGAGCAGTTGCTAGGTTCGAATGCTTCGAACTCGCCGTTCGGACGCCCACGAAGGTAGGAGTCTGCCGAGGCTTATCGATGGAAATCGGAGAAGTCATCCGCGTTTCGCTACGAGCTCTGGCTCGCAACAAAATGCGCACCATTCTGACCATGCTCGGCATCATCATCGGCGTGGGCGCGGTGATTTGTACCGTCGCGATTGGCCAGGGCGCCGCCAAGCAGGTTCAGGAGCAAATTCAAAGCCTCGGGGATAACATCATTTTCATCTCCGCCGGCAGCATCAAAACCAGCGGCGTGCATCTGGGCAGCGAAGCAACAAAAAGCCTAACTGCCGCCGACGGCCAGGCTATCCTGCAGGAAGTTCCCTTCGTCAAGTGGGTTTCGCCCAGCGTCGGATATAGTGCTCAGATCGTTTATGGCGGCAACAATTGGTATACGCGAGTCAACGGCGTAAATCCGGATTACGTCAAGATCCGCCATTGGCCATTGGCCGGTGGCAGTATGTTTTCGAAGATGGATGACGATGATGCTGCGGACATTTGTATCCTCGGTCAAACCGTAGTCAAGAATCTCTTCTCGCCCAGCGAGGATCCAGTAGGAAAAACGGTGCGGATTTCCAACCTGCCTTTTCGAGTCATTGGAGTCCTCGCTACAAAGGGCAGTTCTCCTTTTGGCGGCGATGAAGACGACGTCATCCTCATGCCCTACACCACTGTTCAAAAGAAGCTCTCGGGCATCAGTTGGATTCAATTCATGATGCTTTCCGCGGATTCTCAGGACGATATTCAGCCGGCCGAGGATCAAATCAGCGCAATCCTCCGCCAGCGGCATCATCTCCGTCCAACGGAAGACGACGACTTCATTATTCGCAGTCCCACTGACTTCATGCAGGCGCAAACGCATGCCAGCAACGTGATGACCGTGCTGTTGGCAAGCATCGCCTCCGTATCGCTTCTGGTGGGCGGCATCGGAATCATGAACATCATGCTTGTGAGCGTCACCGAACGCACCCGCGAAATTGGAGTGCGCATGGCCATTGGCGCTACGGAATCCGATGTTCAGCGGCAATTTTTGAGTGAGGCCATGGTACTCAGCCTTCTTGGCGGGCTGGTGGGTATTGTGCTGGGAATTTTCGGTTCGATCGCTGTTTCCGATTTGTTTCAGTGGGCGACGCTGGTCTCTCCGGCGTCCATTATTATCGCCGCGGCGTTCTCGGCTGGGGTGGGTATTTTTTTTGGATACTATCCGGCGAAACGCGCTGCGCAACTCGATCCTATAGAGGCTCTCCGATATGAATAATAGCTTTGTTCGTCGCCATCTCGTATTGCTCGGCGCAACCGCCGCTTTCCTTATGACGCTTGCCTTTTGCCTTCCGCTGCAAGCACAGACGAACTCCAAAGGCGAGGAATTTTTTATTATTTCTTCGGTAGACCAGAAGACGCATCAAGTCGTCCTGATGCGCCCCACGCAATTAACCGTTGCTGCCGATGTCACCGCCAAGACCATTTGTCTTGGAGATGACGGCAAGAACATGAACACGAATAACCTTCAGGCAGGTGATACGGTCTGGGCAATCCTCAAAGCCGGTAAGAATGGTGCAGAGAGTCTCGTGCGTATCCGCGAAGGTGCAATGACCGAATCGGAGCTGCAGAAATTATATCTCCACTATTCCACGACCGCGCCATCCGGCCCTCCGCCAACGCCCGTCAAGCCATCGCCGCTAAATCCACCGCCCCAAAGCGGAACCGTGCAGCCGCCTGCGGCTGCTTCAAACGCTACCGGCTCTAATGCTATGCTCCACCGCCAGCATCGCCCCGGCGAACTCCATCCGCATCCGCAGGGCCCCGGCGGTTCTGCTCACAGCAACCCTTAAAGTAGCCGAACCCAATAGCGAAATTACGCGAACTAATCCGATCCTCCGTGTGAATCCTTTTGCAAGCCGGCGCAATCACCGGTATATTTGCCCGCCGGATTTCTTCGTTGAGAGCCGGTAAATCCTTGGACTTAATTTCGTTCCACTGCCCGACCAGCTTCGTCACCTGCCCGTTCAAGTCCGCATACGCCGCATAGTCTGCAGCCGTCGGGGCATTGTCCGATCCTTCCATGAACTCTGCGATGCCCTTCAACTGATCGTTGATCTCATCCGGGAAGTTCAAATCCTCCTCGCTCGCCTTCATTTTGCGCTGCCACAGCTTGTCATCAATGGGCTGCATCTTGTTCTCAATCGCATCTCCGGCATCAACGATAGATTTGTAGCTTCCATTTGATCCAAGCCGCTTGTTGAGATCGTCGATCTGCCCGCGAACGGAGTTCATCTCATTCACCGTCTGATCCGCCAGGCTGATCTCATTGCGAATCTTGAGCGAAAGATCAAACTCCTTCTGAAGTGCTTCCGGAGCCACTTTCACACGCGGATCCAGCTTCACCGTCAGTGGCTCCGTCAGCGTCTGCCCGCCGGCTATCAACCTCACTTGATACGTTCCCGGCAAAGCCAGCGGCCCCTTCGGCGTGTCATCGCTGTCCCACACTTGCCCCGGAATCAGCGTCGGCGTTTCATAACGCAAATCCCATACAAACCGATTCATTCCGGCTTTGGCAGGAATGGACTCTGGCGCCTGATACTCGTCGCCGGCTTCTGAAGGCTGCAGATCCGTTTTCTTCTCCTCGCTCGTGTATTTCCGAATCACTTTGCCCTGCGAATCCAGAATCTCCAGCGTGACCTTCTCCTTCGGCTCCGACTTGAAGTAATAATCAATCACCGCGCCATCGGGGGCATCCTGCCCGTACCACACGAAATAGCGCGGGTTCATGTCGCCGATTCGCGTCCGCCACGCAACGTCCGGTTTGTAAAGGTGCGCTTCTTCTCCGGCAATCTGCGCATTGGCCTGCCGCAGCGGATCCAAATCATCCAAAATCCAGAATGATCGGCCCTTCGTTGAAATCACCAGATCGTTGTTCTTCACCACCATGTCCGTCACCGGAACCACGGGCATATTCAATTCGAGCGATTGCCAGTGCGCGCCGTCGTCCATCGAAACGTAAATTCCCGTCTCCGTGCCGCAATACAACAGGTCCTTGCGCACCGGATCGACGCGCACCGCATGGACATAGCTTCCCGATTGCGGTAATCCATCCGTGATCTGCGTCCATGTCTGGCCGTAATCCGTCGTCTTGAACACATAAGGATGAAAATCGTCCAGCCGATGCCGGTCTGCCGCGACATAGGCCGTACCCGCTGCATATGGCGAAGGATCGATCAGACCAATCCGCGACCATTCAGGCAAGCCTTTCGGCGTAACGTCCGTCCACGTTTTTCCGCCGTCTCGCGTGACGTGCACCAAACCATCATCGCTTCCCACCCAAATCAAACCGCGTTCCACAGGCGATTCCGCCACGGTGAAGATCGTGTCGTAATATTCCACGCTGGTCTCATCGATCGTCAGCGGCCCGCCCGCCGGACCCTGCTTGCTCTTATCATTCCGCGTCAAATCCGGACTGATCGCCGTCCAGTTCATCCCTCCATCAGTGGTTTTGAAAAGCTTTTCGCCGCCGATGTAAACCGTATTGGAATCGAATGGCGAAATCGCGATCGGCGCAGTCCATTGGAACCGGTGTGGCAGTTCTCCCGCGCTGTATCCGCTGGGATTCACCGGCCACACAGTAATGTCCTGAATCTGCCCCGTATGCCGGTCATCTCGCGTGATGATTCCCCAGTTTCCACCGGCATAAACAATGTCCGGATCTTTCGGGTCGGCCACTATGTATCCGCTCTCGCCCCCGCCCACGTCGTACCAATCCTGATCGGTGATCTCTCCGGTATTCGTGCGGCTCGCAATCGCCACTGTCGAGTTATCCTGCTGCGCTCCGTAAACGTAATAGAAAAACCGGTCATCCACGCTCACGTGATAAAACTGCGCGGTCGGTTGATTGTCCTCGGTACTCCACGTTTTTCCATCATCCGTCGAAATCGTCGTTCCGCCGTCATTGCCTTCCATCATGCGTGTCGGATCCATTGGATCAATCCAGAAAGCATGATCGTCGCCATGCGGCGCCGGAATCGCTGAGAAATGCACGCCGCCATCCGTCGAGCGATACGTTCCGGTGTTCAGGATGTAAAGCGTGTCCGTCGATTTTGGATCCGCGAAAATGTGCATGTAATACCACGCGCGTTGCAAAAATCGCTGATCCCCATTCATAAACTGCCAGTTTTCGCCACCATCATCGGAGCGATACAACCCTCCCTTCTTCGCTTCGATCAACGCGTAAACGCGGCTCGAATCCGCTCCAACGGCAAGACCGATGCGCCCATAGATTCCATCCGGCAATCCATTTCCCGTTAACTGCGTCCATTTCGTGCCGCCATCAATCGTTTTGTAAATTCCGCTCCCTGGTCCGCCGCTGGTAAATCCCCACGGCGTGCGGATCTCCTGATAAAGCGCGGCATACAGGATATGTGGATCGTGCGGATCGAACACCAAATCCACCGCGCCCGTCTTGTCATCCTTATATAGGACCTTCTGCCATGTCTTCCCGCCGTCCGTAGAACGAAAAACTCCGCGTTGCTCATTCGGCCCATACGCATGCCCGATCGCGGCCACAAAAACCGTATTGGGATCATCCGGATCGATCAGAATCTTCGAAATATGCCGCGTATCTTCCAAACCGATATGCGTCCACGTCGCGCCGGCGTCGACCGATTTATACATCCCATCGCCAAAGGAAATATTCCCGCGCAGGCACGGCTCGCCTGTCCCAACGTAAATCACATTGTGGTCGCGCGGATCAATCGCTATCGCGCCAATCGACGCGATGTCTTGATGGTCAAAAATCGGATACCAGCTCAGGCCCGCATCCGTGCTTTTCCACACGCCGCCGGCCACCGCACCAAAGTAATAAATGTTCGGATTTCCCGGAATGCCTACAACCGTTTCGACCCGCCCACCGCGAAACGGCCCAATCGAGCGCCATCCCATTCCGGACCACAAACTCGCATCCAGCGTTTGCGCATGAATTGCCATATCGCCAAAAGCTCCGCAAATCGCCAAGCACAACGCAAACAACATCACGCGCCACACCTGTTTCATTGTGAAAACCTCCATCCATTCCGTTGTTTTGTAGGATTGCAAGCTCGCAATCCTAATACTTTTCCCGTCGCGAAGTGTAGGAGTTTGTGGCTGGAAGACTCGCCCGAGAAGACTCGCGTCTAGCAGAAATCTGTTCGCCAATGGCACCTTCATTCCATAATGGCGCACCTCACATCGAGAAGACCCGTCCGAAAAAGTACTACGATTTTTTTTCACGCCGTTTCGCGTGGATGCAAACGCGGAACATGTGCCTCGGCTGTGAAAAAAATCTCTAGTACTTCGCCACGCAAGCCACGGAAGCAAGAAATCGAATTGCGGCTCTTCGCGTGCATCTGTTTCCGCATGATGCTTATCTCGGAGCGCATTCACGCCCAACAATCTTGGCCGGTGCCGCCAATGGACGGCACACACGCCAATTCTGTCGGCGCAAGTCAGCCCGCGCGTTCTTTCTCGAAGCGCATTGCAATCACTCTCGGAGGCGGCCAACCCGCGAAAACGCGGGCTTTGACTGTGCACACACGATGATCCCTGCTCTCATGCTCATGTTCTCGTGCGCCGCGCTCGTTCAGTTCTTTATGTCGTATTGTCGCTCGCTCTTGCTGAGTTACGCCGAGATAGAGCTTTCCGCGGCCACGCGCGAGTTCATGGGAATCCATTCTGCCGAGGTCACTGGCTCGAACTTTTACCGCTTGCTTGGCCTCGCCCGCCTCGCGCCGAGCCCCGCGGACGACAAGTGGGAGATACGCGTGGTTTCTCTCTATTATCGAATCGTGCGCTTCGCCGGTTTCCTCTCTAAGCCGATTGGCTCCGCCGCGCAGAGCTGGGTGGAGAACCAATCGAATCTTTGCGCCTACTTTGCCGCCGCCGCCTTGGATCGCCGCATCGCCGCTGTGACCACTCGCTAATTCATCTCGACTCGTCCGGGCATGGCCTGCCTGCTTGCCCTGACAACAGAAGAGCCGCAGGCGGGCGCGACGTATTCGTGCTTCCCCTCTGCCACGCATCTCACGGAGCACAATCCTCGAAATAAAGCCTTCTGTTCCCGTCACGAAATTGGCAAACTGAGCCCGCTCCTCCTTGCTACATTACAAAGGCAAGCATGTCCGCCGGAAAATCACAATTGCTGGAGCACACTTCCCCTTCCCACTGGCGCACTGGTTTCTGGTCGCTCATCGTCACGCAGTTTCAGGGCGCATTCAGTGAAAACGCGCTCAAGAATCTGGTTATCTTTGTGGTTTTTGGTTTGGGTCTCAGTGAAACTCAGAAAAATGAGCTCGTTCCCATCGTTATGCTCGTCTTCGCCATGCCTTTCATTATTTTTTCCATGGCGGGAGGCTATTTCGCCGATCGTTTCAGCAAGCGCTCCGTAACCATCGGCACGAAGATCTTCGAAATCTGCTCTGCGGTTTGCGCGCTTGCCGGATTGGCTCTAAGAAATCTTCCTCTCGAGTTCACCGCTATTTTTTTGTTGGACACGCAAGGCGCGGTTTTCGGCCCATCGAAGTATGGCCTTCTGCCGGAAATTCTTCCCGAACAGGAACTATCGTGGGGTAACGGGATTATCGAGCTTGGTACCTTCCTCGCAATCATTTCCGGAACGATTGCGAGTGGATTTTTGTCGGACACGTTCCGCGGACGTCAGCAATGGTCCGGCGTCATTCTCATCACTCTTGCAGTATTCGGGACGCTCACCAGCCTGGGTATCTCCCGAGTACCCGTGGCAAATCCAGCGCGAAAATTCCATGCGAATTTCGTAACGGAAGTATGGCGTGAGGTGCAAGAAGCCAGGAAAGACCATGTGTTATGGCTCGCGCTGTGGGGCAGCACCTATTTCTGGTTCTTGGCCGCGTTGCTACAACCGATAATTATTCTCTACGGGAAAGATGTTCTTCACCTCAGCGACACGCATAATGGATTCCTGCAGGGAGCCTTGGCGATAGGCATCGGTGTTGGCAGCTTCGCGGCTGGACATTTATCCGGCGGAAAAATTGAGTATGGCCTGATCCCTCTCGGCGCTCTCGGCCTGACCGTGTTTTCAGTTGCTCTTGCAGCAAGCCATCTCACATTTGCATCTGTTCTCGTGCTCCTCGCTTTTCTTGGATTCTTCGGCGGGTTCTTCGTCGTGCCGATACAGGCGCTCATTGAGTATCGCCCGGAAGTCGAACGCAGGGGCGCGATGCTCGCTACCGCCGGCGTACTCTCTTTCATTGGAATCGGGCCTGTCGCCGCAGGTGCGTATTATTTGCTCACCGTTAGTCTTCACCTCAGCGCACCTTCGGTTTTTATCATCGGTTCGGGACTCACCCTTGTCGCCACGATTGGCGCCGTCGTCCTTCTTCCCGATTCCCTTCTTCGCTTCATCCTCTGGCTCGCAACACACTCGATTTGCCGCATTCGCGTCGAAGGCCGCGCCAATATTCCCGAACGCGGCGGCGCGCTCTTCGTCGCCAATCACATGTCCTTCGTCGATGCGCTCCTGCTTACCGCCTCAACCGACCGCCACATCCGCTTTCTCATGGACCGCGACTTTTACGAACGTCCTGCCGTCCACACATTTGCCCGCGTTCTTCGCGCCATCCCCGTTTCGCCCTTGCAGCGTCCGACCGAAACCGTGAAAACCCTCCGCGAAGTCACGAATGCCATTCGCAATGGAGAAGTCATCTGCATCAGCGAGGCAGGCGAGATGGCCCCAGCGAGAGAATCTTCCGCGGGAGAATCGTCCCCGCGAAAATCAATGACTAGCAGTCTGCGGCAGCAGATTCTGGAAGCCGTCGATGCTCCCATCGTCGCCGTTAACGTAAGCGGCGCACCGGAAAGCCTTCTCCGAATTGACGCCCGCCGCAGCTCGTGGAAATTCCCACGCCGCCTTCTCGCGCCTGTCACCGTATCGTTCGTCGCCGCACTTCAATCCCTGAACCCGGCAAACAATCTGCATACATCACCGCAAAGTACGAGGTAACAGGTCAGTTTGAATTTCCTGATCGTGAGACAAGCGCTGAGAATGCAAATTCACCAAGCCCGGCGCCCGCTTGAGTCCTTCATGCTTGAAGTGCTATCCTTTCCATCGCTCACCGCAGCGGGAGTGGTTCAGTGGCAGAACGC
>JASHRN010000225.1 GCA_030037335.1 Candidatus Acidiferrales bacterium
ATGACGTGGTCTTCGTTCAACCATTGGTTCGTCATCATAACGTGTCGCAAGCTTTGAACGAGCAAAAGGCAGGCGGGCAACAGCGCCGCGCATAACGCTATCTCGGCGATTACCAGGCCAGCGCGCAGGCGCGCGCCTTGCTTGCCGGCGCTTACCGTCGGACCGGAAGATTTCAATTGCTCAAAAAGCTGGATGCGCGCGGCGCGCAGGCTCGGAAGCAAACCAAAAATCAGCGCGGCGACAATTGTGATTGCGAGTGTGAACCACAAAACTGTGGAATCCAGGCGAACCTGGTTGACGCGAGGAATTCCGACCGGCGCATTTCTTACAAGCAGCCATAAGCAGATCTTTGCAACCAACAATCCCAGGGAGCCTCCGGCCATGGCCAAAACGAGAGTCTCCGTGAGAAATTGCCGCGCCAGACGCCAGCGACCCGCGCCAAAAGCCGAACGCAGGGCGACTTCACGGACTCGTTTGCTGTTCTTTGCGAGCAGCAGATTCGCTAGATTGGCGCAGACGATGAGCAGCACAAGTCCCGCAGCCAAGGTAAGCATCCAAAGCGCCTCTCGCGTCGGCCCAACGATTTCCGTTTTCAGCGGCGTGAGAACCGCATACAGGTTGAGTTTACCGCCGTAATCGATGTCGCTCTTCGCGATTCCAGCTTCAATGATATCGAGCTGCGCTTCAGCTTGCTGCGGAGTGATGCCATGTTTCAGGCGTGCGATGGCGAAATAGTTGTGCGTGCCGATGCCCGGTCTGATGTTGTATTGCTCCCATTGAAAAGGAACCAGATATTGCGGTATGTGAGTCAGAATGCGAGGGAAACTGAAATTCGCGGGTAGCACACCGACCACGGTGAGGCCACGATCTCCCAGGTTGATGATTTTGCCGAGAATGTTGGGATCAGAGTGAAATTGCTCGCGCCACAATTGATTTGTGAGGATTACCTCAGACTTGCCGCCAGTCACGCCATCCGATTGCGCGAATACATGCCCCATCGCCGATTGCACGCCCAGCAAAGAAAAGAAGTCCGATGTGACGCCAGCGCCGTCGAGCCATTGCGGGTTCCCCCTGCCAAGCAAAGCGTCGCCGTCTGGAGCAATTAGAGTCATCCCATCGAAGGCATGTGAATTCTTCTCCCAGGAAAGAAAATTCCCGCCGTTCACTGGGAGGGATGGGCCGTAGGCACTCCATTGAGGAATAAATTCGTGAATCGCGTAGAGTTGGGCCGGCTGAGCATAAGGCAAATCGCGCAGTAAAATGCCATTGATCATTGAAAAGATTGCTGAATTTGCACCGATGCCGAGGGCGAGCGTGAGAATCGCGATTGCAGTGAAGCTGGTAGACTTGCGCAGCATGCGAAATGCGAAGCGAATATCAGCGAGAAAACTTTCGAGCGAAGGCCATTGCCAAACCTCGCGGCCGCGCTCTTCGAGGAGGGTTGCATTGCCGAATTCGCGTCGCGCCTGCGCAGTAGCTTCTTCGCGCGACATGCCCGAAGCTACGAGCGCGTCGATTTTTTCGTCGAGATGCGCACGCATTTCCGTGGAAAGATCGGAGTAGAGACGGCGGCGGGAAAACAGCCAAGAGAGCAAGTTCACAATTCGCCTCCTAGACAGGAGAACGGAATCCCAGCGCAAAAAGTTCATTCATAGCGAAGGGCGACCCTGCCTGCGGCAGGCAGGCCCGCCATCCGCCACGGCGGGCAGGCATTGGACCGAGGCGATCTGAACAAACTTACTCATAACGCAGAGCTACCATTGGGTCCACCTTCATTGCACGCCGCGCGGGAATGTAGCAGGCGAGGAATGCAACGGCTAACAGCACGATCGCCACGGCGATGATCGTCAATGGATCGCTCTGGCTCACGCCATAAAGCAATTGCGAAAACGCCGCGAGAAACCGAACGAGGACCAGCGCGGCCGCTATCCCGATAACAACCCCGAGAAGAGCCAGACGAAGGCCACCGCCGATGACCAGCCGAAAAACGTCTCGCGGGTGCGCGCCGAGGGCGATGCGAATGCCCATTTCATGTGTGCGCTGGCCGACTGCGTAAGAGATCACGCCATACAGACCGATGCCCGCAAGTATGAGAGCGAGAGCGGCGAAGGATCCGAGCAGCATCACGGCGAATCGACGCGAGCCAAGCGAGGACTCAATAATTTCGTGCATGGTATTGAAATTTGTGACCGCTTCATCGTCGCTGAGGCGGCTGCTTGCCAACCGGATCGAGTCAATCAGGCCCAGCATATTCCCAGATGAACGAACGACCACCTCCGTATTGGACGGAACCAGCGACATCACGTTATCCGGCATTTGCAGGAACGGAAAATACATTTGAGCGCGCAATGAGTTTCGCGAATCCGTATCGAGGCCCCACTGATTGACATGGCCTACGATACCGACAATCTCGAATGGAAATGTGTGCGTGGCGTCGCCCTGGTCGATTACTTTGCCGAGCGCATCTCCGTTGGGGAAATATTTCTTGGCCAAAACTTCGTCGACGACGACAACAAGCTTCGACTTTTCGTCATCGTTCTCAGTGAAAAAGCGGCCTGCGAGCAAAGGGATGTGCATGACCTTTAGGTAGTCGGGGCCGACGATGTAATCGAGCATGTCATGCATCTGGCTTTCGCTGGCGGGACGGGGTTCGCCTTGAATCCAGAAATTTTCGTCGTCCTCTTCGTACAGAGGAATGGCTCCCCAGCTCAAGGACTCGCCCTGCACGCCAGGAATCGCGTCCATAGCTGCGTCAAAATTGCGGACAGCAGTGCGAATCGCCGCTGGTGAAGCAGTGCTCATTTGCGGCGGAAGCGCGAGATTGAATTCGACGACGCCATGTGGATCGAAGCCGGGATTGACTTTCCACAGCTGCGCAAGGCTGCGAATCAGCAAGCCAGCGCCAGCGAGAAGCACAACGGCCAAAGCCATCTGAACGGCGATCAGGACGTGCTGCGTGCGATGGCGTGTACCAGCGACTGAGCGAGAGCCCTCCTTGAGAGCATCGCATGTTTTCTTGCGCGCGACACGGAGCGCAGGAACCAATCCAAAGAGAAATCCGGCAAGCAGCGAGACTGCAACTGTGAACCAGAGAACCCGGGCATCGATGCCCACTTCGTTTACGCGCGGCAGCGTGGCGGGCAAAGCAGCGAGCGCAGCTCGCGTCCCCGCAGCTGCGAATGCCAGTCCCAATGCTCCGCCGAGAAGCGCGAGCAGGATGCTTTCCGTGAGCATTTGCCGAATCAGGCGTGACGTCCCTGCGCCAAGCGCTGACCGAATAGCCATCTCTCGCTGCCGGGCGTTCCCCCGGGCAAGCAAGAGATTGGCGATATTGACGCAAGCGATGAGAAGAACGAAACCGACAGCGCCGAGGAGCAAAAGAAGAAAGCCGCGAACTCTTCCTACCATTCTTTCTTTCAACGGGGTCAGAGTCGCGCCCATGCCCTTATCTGCATCGGGATATGTTTGCGACATGTAATCGGTGACGCGCTGCATGTCGGCGCGTGCTTGCTCAATGGTTATGCCGGGCCGAAGGCGAGCGATTCCGTGGATTCCAAGCCCTGCTCCGCGGTAGTCGATATTCGAATTGCGAAAACCTCCAAGAGGAGCGTAGACGTCAACGCCTTGAAAATAGCGCATCGGAACATCGAGATTCCCAGGGAAAACGCCCACGATGATGTAGCCCTTGCCATCGAGTGAAATGCTCTTCCCGATCACATCTGGCGACGAACCGAACTTGCGATGCCACAGGTCTGTGCTAATCGCTACTACGTTCCAAGGGCCGATTTGATCTTCGGCAGGCGCGAATGAACGCCCGAGCACCGGATGAATGCCCAGCAGCGGGAAAAAATCAGAAGTGATCGCTGCGGCATCAAGCTCCTCCGTCTGGCCCATGCCGGTCAGGAGATATCCAGTTGGGCGAGCTACTGCAAAAAACGAGAAGCAATGATTGATGCGATGCCAGTCCAGGAAATTGGGATAAGAGATCGAGCCCGTCGGGAAATTGGGCTTGCTCGCGTCCACGGTGACCAGTTGGTCTGGATTCGAAAATGGCAGCGGATTGAGCAGGACGCCATTCACGACTGAAAAAAGCGCCGTGTTGGCGCCGATGCCGAGAGCAAGAGTAAGAATCGCGACGGCGGTGAAGCCCGGCGACTTGCGCAGCATGCGAAATGCGAAGCGAATATCAGCGAGAAAACTTTCGAGCGAAGGCCATTGCCAAACCTCGCGGCCGCGCTCTTCGAGGAGGGTTACATTGCCGAATTCGCGGCGAGCTGCGCGCGTGGCTTCTTCGCGCGACATACCTGAGACCACGAGTGCGTCGATTTTTTCCTCGAGATGCGCCCGCATTTCAGCGGAAAGATCGGAGTAAATGCGGCGGCGCGCGAACAAACGAGTAAGCCAGCTCATGATTTCACCGGCGCGAGAACGCGCGCAATTCCCTTCAACATTTGCTCGAAGCTGGAGACTTCTCTTTCGAGATGCCGAGCCCCGGCGGGAGTCAGTTTGTAAATGCGAACGCGGCGATTGGTCGAGGAAATGCCCCACTCAGCCTTTACGCAACCTTCTTTGAGCAGCCGTTGCAGCGCGGGGTACAGCGAGCCTTCTTCGATTTGGAGAAGATCGTTTGAGGCGCGTTTGATGTGCTGCACCAGAGCATAGCCGTGGAGAGGCTGCACTTTGAGCACGCGAAGAATCATCATTTCGAGCGCGCCGGGGAAAAGATCGCGCGTCTGGGAGTTGGTCATTGCCCCTCCGGGCCAAAGAGGTTTGTTTCTTCTAGGCCTAGAGTAAAATAGTATAGACCGCCCGCCATGTCAACTAAGAACAATGTGCGCGAAGGCGATTGTTATGGGAAATGAAGACCGGAGGATTCAGATATTCGGGAGAAGGTCGAAGTATTCGTCGTCTTCGTTCTTGCCGCCTTCGCCCTCGCCGACCTGCTTTTCGCTGGCGATGAAGTCGATGCGCTCGATCCATTTGATCATTTTGTAGCCGAGCTGATTTTCGACGCGCAGGCGAAGCGGCGCACCATAAACCGAAGGAAGCGGCTGGCCGTTCATTTCAAAAGCGAGCATGCATTCGGGCTGCAAAACATCAGCGAGCTGTTGCGTTTCATAATAAGTTCCACCATAAAGTCCTTCGCCGAAGGAATAGAACGCTACTGTCTGCGCATTTGGCTTGGGTTTCACCAACTCGGATAGCTCTTTCATCAGCACGCCGCGCCATTCAGCAATGCCGGTCCATCCCTGAATGCAGTGATGCATGGTGATGCAGGAGGTCATGGGAAGATTTTTGAGATCGGCAAGAGAAAGCTCCAAAGGTTCTTCGACAAGTCCGCCAATTTTGAGCCGGTAATCGCGAAAATCGCCGGCTTCGAGAGATTTCCATTTTTCGGAAGTTGGCATTTTGCCGTTAGGCCAGAAATGCGGCGAGATTTGGTCGCGCCGATAGCGCTGCGCAGGGGCGAAGCGGTTCAAAGTCGCGCGAAAAAGCGGGAGTGAGACGGCGCGCTGCGCATGCTGAAGGGCGCGGGGAGATTTCCAGGAAACGTAATGCGCGACGAACCATGAGGCGATGACCACGGCGATGCCGACAAATCCGAGAATCATGCCAATGGGCTTGAGGTTGTCTGTCCCCATGACGATGTGATTCATGTTGCGGCGGAAGCCGGTCATGACGATTAGCGTGACATGGACGATGATGAAAGCGATGTAGCCGCAGAACATCATGAAATGAATCGAGCGTGCGGTTTGGCGTCCGCCAAAGAGCCGCGCGTACCACGGAGCGTGGTTGACGACGGCAGGCGACATAGCGAGGCCGGTCAGGATGGAAATGGGCGCCATGACGAAAACCGTCGATGCATAGGCAATTTGCTGCAGGGCGTTGTATCCGTAAAACCCGTCAGGCTCAGGAGGCAGATGAAAATTGGCGTAGTGAACGAATGTGTACCACGCCTGAACTGGAACATTCCACGAAGTGGGAATCAGCCGCTGCCATTGGCCCGTGATGAACAGGCCGATGACGAAGCAAATGCCGACAATGATGAAACCGTAGACATCAATAAAATGCCACGAGCGCGCGACCCCAACGGTGTGACGATAGCCGGGGCAAGCGAAGATTGGGGAGATGTAACGCGCGTCGTCCTTAGCGGTCCAGATGCGATCTGTGGGCACGCACAGCGGCGTAAAGCGAATCCATTCGCTGCCCGGCGTGCAGTCATCATTGAAATAGAGGCGCGGGTGATCCATCAGGATGGAGAGACCGCTGCGGGCCAGCATCGCGAGGAAGAAGAAGTTGAAAAAATGGAACCAGCGGATCCAGCCGGGGAAACCGTGCGGGCCGCCCATGGAACCTTCGCGTAATTGCGGAATCTGCGCCATCGCCGGCAGACCGTAAAGGAAATTTTCGCCCCACGCAAGAATCAACGGAATGAGCACACACAAAATGAGAATGATGAGCACAGAGGGACGAATCCAGATGCGAAAACGGCGATCCGGCGGGTAATGAACGGCACGATGAGCAGCGTCAAACGCAATCATGAGCAGCAAGCCGAGCGAGCGAGGCGGGATTTGCGAACGTTCCTTTCCGCTCGACGGAACCAGTATAACAAATCCAAGCGAGACCCTAGCTGCGGACTGATACGTCGCCGACGGCCACGCAGCACAGTGCCTACTGGCTGAGGGCCCGACACTTGGATCGACTCATGGCTGCGATTGCAGCTTTGGACGGTTGCGGAAACGGTTGTACAGGTCGAGCTGCTTGTTATCGAGGCTCGTGAGCTGACCCTTGATGAAAAGATATTTCACATGTGTGCGCAGTTCTAGCAAATCGCCATCCGTGACGACAACGTTGGCAACGTTGCCGGGTTCGAGAGTGCCGAGGTCGTCGATGCCGAGCATTTGCGCAGCGTTGACGGTGACTGCCTTCAGCGCCTCTTCGCGCGGCAAACCGTAGCCGACGGAAACGCCGGCGTATTGCGGCAGGCGACGCGAGAAGGAAGTATTGAAGCTGCCGAACGCAATTTTAATTCCGGCGGCGTAGAGCTGACCGGCCATCGCGTAATCGGCGTCATAAGGCTCGTCTTCGGATTGCGCCATGGAGAGAACAGGGCCGATGATGACGGGAACGTTGTCTTTCTTCAGCAAATCGATTGTCTTCCACGCTTCATCGCCGCCGCCCAAAATCATGTGAAGTTTCTGCTGCTCGCAAAATTCGACGGCATTGCGAATGTCGCGGTCGGAATTGGCGATGACGAGCACCGGCTCCTTTCCCTGCACGACGGGAACGAGTGCAGCGAGTTTCAAATCCTGCGGAAAATCCGCTGCGCCGCTCTGCATCGCCTGAGCGTAGTGTCGCGCTTTCTCAAGTAAATCGGAGAGGCTGTCGATTTTCTTTTGATATTGTTTCTTGGCTTCATCGAACGGCAAACGACGGAATGTGAACGTGGTGAGATCGAACGAGCCGCTGGAAATGGACGGCCAGGTAAGCTCCATCGCTGCGTGGCGTTCGATGACCATGTCGTTGATGTTCCAGCCGCCGAGATTCACCGCAGAAGCATTGCCGCCAATGACGGAACCGCCACCACCTCCGAATCCGCCGCCGAGCGAGCCGGGAACGGTCAGAACTTCGGTGATGCCTGCGGCGCGCGTGACGTCAACGTGCGCGCTATCAGCATTGAATGCTGTCGCGGCGGTGACGTCGGGATTGAATTCGCCGGTTTCGACGGTGTCCATGGTGGCTTTGACGGCAGACACTTCTTCGAGCCCCATCTGCGTGACGGCGTCGAACATTCCCGGATAGACCTCAAGGCCGGAAGCATCGATCACCTGCGCGCCATCGGGAATTGTGACATTGGCGCCGGCAGCGGCGATTTTGCCGTCTTGAATGATTAAGGTGCCATTTTCAATCGGCGGTCCCGCCAGCGTGTAGATCTTCGCGTTCTTGATGGCATAGACGCCCGACGAAGAAGTTTGCGCGCCAAGTGGGAATGCAAAAGCCAGCGCGAAGAGGAGCAGTGCGGCGCTCAGCGCGAATTTTGGAGCGTTGTGATTGACGAAACGGGAGTTCATCGCGCGCCTCCGATCTCGGCGTTGTCGAGCTGTGGAGTTTCCGGCGTCGCCTGATGGCTCTTTTTCGGCTTTTTTGCTGACTTCGTCGCGCCGTTCTCGTTATCGTCGGCTCTGGGCGCAGGCTTGCCCTCGTTGATTTCTTTATCGAGCAGCTCCTGCCTTTCCTTCGCCAGTTCGGCGCGCTCAGCGATGTCCTGCGCGCGATCGAAATAAACTCTTCCATCGATGATCGTTTTTTGCACGACGGCGTAGACGCTGAGCGGGTCGTGATTGTAGATGACCAGGTCGGCGTCTTTGCCAACCTCGATGGAGCCGACGTGATTGTCGATGCCGAGCTGAATAGCAGGATTCAGTGTGACAAGCCGCAGCGCTTCATTTTCCGTGAGGTCACCGTAGTGCATGCTTTTCGCGGCTTCTTGATTCAAATGGCGGGCTTCTTCGGGATCGTCAGAGTTGACGGAAACGATGACGCCGCGGCGGGTCATCAGCGCGGCGTTATACGGAATTGCCTCGTACGCTTCCATCTTGTACGCCCACCAATCGGAAAAAGTAGACCCATAAGCCCCCGCAGCGACCATTTCGTCGGCTACCTTGTAGCCTTCCAGTACATGCTGGAAGGTGCGCACCTTAAACCCCATGTCGTGCGCAACGCGCATGAGCATGAGAATTTCATCCGAAACATAAGAGTGGCAGTGGATATAGCGCTTGCCTTCGAGAACTTCAACGAGAGGCTCGAGCTGCAAATCGCGGCGCGGTGGAATCAGATTCTGTTCGCCAGCGGCTTTCCGCTGGTTGTAATCGGCCCAGTCTTTTTGATATTGCTTCGCGCGCGTGAAGGCGTCGCGAATGGTTTCTTCCACGCCCATGCGCGTTTCGGGATAGCGCGGAATGGGTCCGCCGAAATTCGAGTGCTTCACGTTTTCGCCCAGAGCGAATTTGATTCCGGGAAGCGCGCCAGGAAAAGGAAGGTCATCGGGAGGCGCGCCGTATTTCAGCTTGATGACAATCGTCTGCCCGCCAATGGGATTCGCGCTGCCATGAAGCACATTGCCGATCACCACGCCGCCGGCGAGTTCGTGATAGATGTTGATGTCATACGGATTGAGCACGTCTTTGATGTTGACCATCGAAGAAACGGAGACGCTTCCTTCGTTGACGTCGCCATCGACAGCGATGTGCGTGTGGCAATCCACGATGCCGGGCATGAGGTACATGCCGCTGGCGTCGATTACTTTTGCGCCAGCAGGCGCCTGAATATCCGTGCCTACGTCGGCGATCTTGCCGTCACGAATCAGAACTGAGCCGTGTTCGATGCGGCCGTGAGTAATGGTAATGACGGTGGCATTTTTAATGAGCGTGACGCCGGAGTCGTCTTGCGCGCGCGCGGCAAGCGGCAAAATTGCGAGCGCAGCGAGGACTGCGATCAGGCGAAGCGCGTGCATTTTGGAATTTTCGAAATTCATGGCTGCACCCCCTCGTCGCTCTGCTGCATAGGCATTGGGTGGCCCCCCGGCGGCCCAGGCGATGCGTCTTCGTGAATTTCGTAGCGCATGCCATCGACGAAAACGGTTTTGATTTTCGTCTTCTCGTTAAACAGATCACCATCCGTCACCACGAGATTTGCTACTTTGCCTTGCTCGATCGAGCCCATGCGGTCAGCGACGCCGAGAATGGTCGCGGGATTAATCGTCATCGCCTTTAGGGCATCATCGGGCGAAAGGCCAGCGTCGATGGCCTTCTTCACGTTTTTCAAAATGTCTTTCGGATTGGTGATGCCGCCGGAATAAAACGCGTACATCACGCCCGTTTTGGAAAGCGCCGCAGGAGTGGACGGAGCATGGTCCCAAAGGCGCAGCTCTCGAAGCGTGATGTCGTCCGGATCGCCGTTCTTGTCAATCTTTGGCCAGTTCACGTTGACGAACACAGGCATTTTGCTCGCGGCAATTTCGCTCGAGAGCGCGTAACCTTCCTGCGCGCCGTACATCGCTGCATGGATCTGCCATTCATTTGCAAGGCGAATCGCGCGATAGATGGCCAGTTTGTCGCCAGCCGGAAGCAAAATCAGTTCGTTATTTTTAAGCGCATCGCCAACAACAACTTCAGTGCGGTCATACGGCGGACGTTCGAGGCCGGATTGATGCGCCTTGTAAACGTCTTCCGCGTTTTGGTACCAGCGCGTGTCGATGAATACCTGGCGCACATAAGCCACCGCGCCCATGAGCGAACTCGGGAAACTCGCGAAATTGCCGGAAGTCTGAAAATCGATTCCGAGCGTGACACGCGGAGCAACAATCATGTTTCCGGCGCGCTCTTCGCCAAAATCAACGATGGAGCCCTGGCCCGGGAAAATTCCGCCTTCTGGTTCAACGAGCGCTGTGGTGAACCCAGCATCGCGCCAGCTTTCAATGCGAGGATCTTCGGGATTCAATTCATTCGCCGCCACAATCCACGGCGTTGTGAGCGGACGGTCTTGCGGGCCATTCGCAATTTCGACGGGAGCAGCAGCGCGCGGGCCGCGAGCGCGTCCGGCTGGCGCTGCATTTTCACCGCCGGGCAATCCAACCGTCGTGCCTGCGTCGATAAGCCCGGGATAAACGGTGAGTCCCGTGCCGTCAATCACCGCGGCTTCGGGAGGAATTTGCGCGTCCGGTCCGACGGCAGTGATGATGCCGTTGGCCATGACCACAGTTCCCTTCTCGATCACTGGGCCAGAGACGGGCACTATTCGGGCGCCTTTAATGGCGAAAAATCGCGGCTCGCCGGCTTTCGAAAGACCGGCAGAAACGGACAGTCCGCTTTGGTCTTGCTGTGCGAGCGCCGCGGGAGTAGCGCAAAGCATCGATATCGCGCAAATCGCACCAATGGCAAAAGCGGCGAGCAGGTGAATGCAGCTTGATTGCTTCATTTCACACCCCGGCATGCGAATGATTTGCTTTTTCAGGACCCACCCCTGAGCTTGGAAATAAGTGTCAGAGACGGCAGATGCTAATGGGAGGTTTCACCGAAGTCAACTGTCCTGCAGTGGGCATTGAAGCGAAAAGGAATGGGCGGCTGGTTCGCCGCCCATCCAATGCTTTCACAAACAAGAATTATGCGGGGCCGAGATACAACACGTGCACGTATGTGCCGAGCCGGACGTTATAAGCCAAATACCAACCGGGATTGTCCGGATCGAGATAAAGGACGATGTCGTCGGAGTCCCACAGCCAATCCGAGCAATAATCCACATCATACGGAGCGACGCTCCAGAAATAAGCCCCGAACTGGAAACGCGATGGGCCGCCGCCAACGAGGCGATAAACGTAGCTGCGACCAATCTCACCGGGAAAATGGCCGTGTTCCCACGGATGAGACAGATGATAGTGCGGGCTCGGCCCACGGCCGACCCAGGTGTCCGTGCCAGGGTGAACGTGAGGCGCCGCCGGATGTCCAGCGCGGTCGCTGTAATTGGGTCGCTGATTGCTCTGCGGTTGACGCGCCGGAGTCACCGGCCGAGGCGTTGGACGCGGGCCGCGCGCGGGAACGTAGCCGTGGCCGACCTGCGGCACGGAACGCGCTTGCGGACGCGACTGTCGCTGGGGCGCTGGTCTAGCCGCAGGATGTTGCTGCGCGGCGACGGCAGACATCGAGCACAGAAAGAAAATCGCGGATCCGATTCCGATGAGTTTCTTCATGAAATCCTCCAAGGCTGGCTCCGCCCACTATACGCATTTTGGCAATGGAGTCACGAATTTTTCGCGCGGCGGTTCGTCAGAAATAGATATTCGGTATGATCTCCGTGGTGATTAAAAGAGCCGAGCCAGGCATGACCGACTACCGACACCTGCCCAAAATTGAATTGCATTGCCACTTGGATTCCTCTGTTCGCATTGCCACTGTTACTGAGATTGGAAACGAACTTGGTTTGCCTTTGCCGGATCCAATCGAGTCGGCCCTTGTTGCGCCAGGGGTTTGCCTGGAATTGGCCGATTACCTTCGCCGGATCGACTTGGCGCTCGAAGTGATGCAGCAGCGGAAACATTTAATTCGCATTGCGCGAGAATTTGTCGAGGACTTGCATGTAGATAGAGTAACTTACGGAGAAGTACGATTTGCACCGCAACTTCACACGCGCGGAGGGCTGCGGCTGCAGGAAGTCGTCGAGGCCGTCAGCCAAGGACTCGCCGAGGGTATGGAGAAAACCGGTGTTCGCGTGGGGCTGATCCTTTGTTGCTTACGGCACGAGGACCCAGAGACCAGTCTTGCCATCGCGCGTCTCGCGATCGCAAACGCCAACGTCGTTTGCGGACTCGATTTGGCAGGAGACGAAGCGCGTTACCCCGGTGCGCCTCACCGGGCGGCATTCGATCTCGCTCGCAGCACAGGCTTGCGGAGAACGGTACACGCGGGAGAAGCAAGCGGTGCGGAGAGCGTCCGGGAAGCAATCGAACTCTTAGGCGCGGAGCGAATTGGGCACGGCGTAAGAATCGAGGAGTCGCCTGAGCTTGTGGAATACGTACGCGAACGCGAGATCACTCTCGAAATGTGCCCGCTTTCCAATTATCAAACGCGAGCTGTATTAAGTCTGGCAAGGCATCCGATCGACGGTTTGCTACGAAAAAATGTGCGCGTCACAGTCAGCACGGACGCGCGCACCGTCTCACAGACTACTGTGACGTCAGAATTTGAGCGACTAGAAAAACTGTTTGGTTGGGGCCTCGATGAGTTCTCTCGCTGCCAGAAAAACGCGGCAAACGGCGCCTTCATTTCTTCCACCGAGCGATCTGCGCTGCTTGCAAGGCTGACTTGAACGCTCTCCGCGAACCGTTAATTTCTTAAGGGTTTGCCGGTTTTTAATGTATACGCGATGCGCTCTTGGGTCTTGCGTTCGCCGCAGAGAGACACGAAGGCTTCACGTTCGAGGTCGAGGACGTACTGTTCGGAGACGGTCTGCGAAGCGGAGAGCGCGCCGCCGGCAAGAACATTCGCCAGCTTGCGCGCGACCAGGGCGTCATAGTCGGAGATGTATTCGCCGCGCAGCATTTGATGAATAGCGAGCTTCGCGGCAGCGAGCATTTCTTCCCCGAGGACGCGGATCTGTGGCGGCGCGGGCGGATGGTATCCGGCGCGGAACATCGCCAGCACGGTCTGCTTGGCGTCGCCGACAAGCCGGTCACGGTTCATGGCAATGGCGTCGGACGGACGCAAATAGCCAAGCGCGCGACACTCTTCCGCGCTGGTGCCGACTTTCGCCATAGCGATGTTTTCGAAAATCGGCTTCATGGCGTGGAACAAATCCAAGTCTTCACCTCCGGCGGCATGTTCATTCGCGCGAATGAGCATTTCCTTTGAGCCGCCTCCTGCGGGAATCAGGCCCACGCCAGTTTCGACAAGACCGATGTAGGCTTCAGCGGCGGCGTGAATGCGCGCGGCGTGGAGGCTGATTTCGCAGCCGCCTCCAAGAGCCATGCCTTGCGGAGCGGCGATCACGGGACGTGGCGCATATTTAATGGCCATGTTGACGTTCTGAAATTGCCGCACAGCAGTGTGAATGTCATCCCACTCCTGCTCTTGCGCGCTGACGAGCAAGAGCATCAGGTTCGCGCCCACGGAAAAATTCACCGCTTGATTGGCGATGACCATGGCCTCGAAATCGCTGCGCAGGCGCTTCAGGCCGGCGTGCAGCATGGCGACAATATCGCCGCCGATGGCGTTCATTTTGGAATGAAACTCGCAGCAAAGCACGCCGTCGCCCAGATCGATGAGGCTCGCACCGGAATTCCCTTCCACCACCTTCGATTGCTCGCGCAGCGATTTCAAAATGATTATGCCGGGTGGTTCTTCGAGTGGCCTGTATAACGCCGATGCAAGATCAAAATAGCTTGTGCGGCCCTGAGCCGATTCGTAGAACGTTTTCTTTCCAGAGGCGCTGAGCGAATTCACCAGCGGCGGCAGGGACTTTCCCAGCATTTTGAGCATTTGCGACATGCGCTCGACGCCAACCGCATCCCAAATCTCGAACGGCCCAAGCTCCCATCCAAATCCCCAGCGCATCGCGCGGTCGACTTCGACGATGCGGTCAGCAATTTCCGGCACGCGCCGCGCGGCGTAAAGGCACATCTCCGAAAGCGCGCCCCAAATGAAACGCGCTGCTTTGTCGACCACTTTGCCGTCGAAAATCGGGTTCATGAACGAGCGCAGGCGTTCGCGCGTGTCTTCGATTAGCTTGCCTGATTCAATGGAGACAAACTTTGATTTTTGGCGCGGGCGATACTCCATTCTTCTCCAGTCGAGCGCGAGGATTTCGTTCTCGCCGCTGGAATGTTTCTCGCGCTTGTAGAATCCGCTGCGCGTTTTCTCGCCGAGCCAGCCGCGTTTCATCATTTCTTCGATCAGTTGTGGCAATTTGTAAATTTCGCGCGACTCATCGTCAGGCACGCTGTCGTAAATGTTGTGAACCACGTGAGCGAGCACGTCGAGACCCACCAAATCGGCGGTGCGAAACGTGGCGGACTTGGGCTGACCAATCGCGGGCCCGGTGCAAGCGTCCACGTCTTCAATCGAGAGATCGAGCTCCATCATCAGCCGTACGGCATTCAGCATCGAAAACGTGCCGATGCGATTGGCGATGAAATTTGGCGTGTCTTTTGCGGCCACCACGCCTTTGCCGAGGCGTAAATCGCAAAATTCATCGAGCGCGGCGAGAACTTCGGGCTTTGTACTTGGGCCGGGAATCAGCTCCACGAGCTTCATGTACCGTGGCGGATTGAAAAAATGCGTTCCCGCCCAGTGCGCTTGAAAATCGGCGGAGCGGCCTTCGGCGACAAGATGAATGGGAAGCCCCGAGGTATTTGTTGTGACAATTGTTCCCGGCTTGCGATGCTGCTCGACACGCCCGAGCAAATCGCGCTTAATTTCCAGGTCTTCGACGACCGCTTCAATAATCCAGTGCGCGTCTCTGCACCAATCGAGATTGTCCTCAAAATTTCCGACTCGAATCAGCCGCGCAAAATCCACGACGAAAAATGCCGCGGGCCGCGATTTTTTCGCGGTTTCGATTCCGGCAAGCGCCAAACGATTACGGAAAGCGGGCGACTCGCGCGTCAGGCCCCTGCGCGTTTCCTCGGGCGTGAGTTCCCGCGGAACCATGTCGAGCAAGGTGCACGGTACACCCGCATTGGCGAAATGCGCAGCAATGCGCGCGCCCATCGTTCCAGCGCCAAGAATCACCGCTTTTTCGATGCGAATGGCCATAAGGCAGGCTGACACAGGAGGTTACAGAAACGGGTATTCGCCGGTCAACCGGAAAGCACTGCAACTTTATAGGGGCTAAAATGTTCTATATAGAGAGGGATTAACGTGGGTAACGTCCTGCGTTGGATCGGCTCAGCCGTAAAAGGGATTCGCAGCTTCGCTTATCGCGAGGCGCACGAGGAAGGGCGTCCGGTTGTTGGCGTGGCTCTCGGCGGAGGCTTCGCACGCGGGATTGCGCATCTGGGCGTGCTGCGAGTCTTCGAAGAAAATGCGATTCCTATCGATCTTCTAGCTGGCACGAGCATAGGCGCGCTGGTCGGCGCCGCTTACGCAGGAGGCGCCACGCTCGATGCGCTCGAGCAGCAGGCCATCCTCACTCACTTCCGCGATTTTGGCCGCTGGACCATTTCGCGCATGGGCATGGCCACCAACGAGCGGCTGGAAGCATTCCTGAGGCGATTCACCAGTGTGCATACATTCGAGGAGATGAAGATCCCGTTCGGCATCGTCGCGACGGATCTGCTTACAGGCCAAACGGTGTGCTTCACAAAAGGCGAAGTGGGTCCGCCGCTGCGCGCCTCGTGCGCTTACCCGGGACTTTTTATACCGGTCGAGCACGAAGGCCGAATCCTGGTCGACGGATTTCTCACCGAGCATGTTCCAGCGGAATCGCTCCGCCGCATGGGCGCGGATGTGGTGATTGCCGTTCACCTCGATCCAGGCCAGCCGGATCAAAAACCAAAAAATACAATTGAAGTGATTGGGCGCTCGTTCTCGATTATTCAAGAGCAAACGCCGCCGCGCTGGCTGCGTTATGCCGACGTGATCCTTGAGCCGGTGGTGAAGGATATTCACTGGGACGATTTTCAGAGAACGCCGGAACTGGTTGCCGCGGGAATGGCCGCGGCGCGAGCCGCGCTGCCGGAAATCAGGATGGCGCTAAAGCGGCCTGTGCCCACGTTGCGACGCGTTGAACACCAGGAGACGCCGAAGCAAGTCGCGTTGATCGAAGACAGCCCTGAAATGGTCGCGCGAAGGAAATAAGTGGGGTTGTCGCGAGTTACAGCGGCTGAATTTCAATGGTGACCGACTTGCCGTTGGCTTTGCCTCGCTTGGTCAGCCATTCGCCGAAAGCGGCCGCGAATCGCTCAGCATTCACTTTCAGGCTGGCTTCGATCCGGCCTTCCGCAATCGGTAACGTGTCGTCGAATTCCGCCGAACCCGTAAAGTTGCGCATGCAAAAAGCGTCCAGCCAGTCGAGCGGACAAGGCTTTCGCTCGCCATCAATGACAGCGTCAACTTTCAGTTTCCTCGCGTACATTCGCGCAGTATAGCACCTGCGTTGTTTACTGATTTTGCTTCAAAAGGACGAACAAGCAATGACGGCTATTTTTGAGAAGAGGGAGCGGCAGCCGCAGCGCCAACTTGCCCACCGATGATTTCCCCGGAAACGATGATTTCAACGCGGCGGTTTTGCCGTCGGCCTGTGGCAGTATCGTTGCTGGAGACAGGATTTGACTTTCCGTAACCCACGGATGTGACCGCACCGGGATCGACTCCCTGCGTGAGCATGTACGCGCGGACCGTGCCGGCGCGATTTTCGGAGAGCGATTGATTGTACGTGTCGCTGCCGATACTGTCCGTGTAGCCTTCGACTTGCAGCTTTAATCCCGGATGCGCTTCCACGATGCCGGAAAGTTTCGCCAGCGCCTCGCGCGCAGCAGGCTGGAGATCGAATTTCGCCGTCTCGAAGAGCACATCGGCCATATTCACCTTGAGCCCGCGTGGGGTGTCGGTGGTTGGCAGAATGCGGTTGAACTGCTGCAGAAGCGTGGCGCGCAACTCCTCTTTCTCCTGTTCGGAACGCGCTGCGGCTGCTTGAGCAGCGAGTGCAGCGGCTTGCGCTTGCGCGGCGGCTGCTTGCGCTTGAGCCGCAGCTTGGCGGTCCTGCTGGGCCTTTGCTTCCGCGAGCGCCTGAGCTTGCGCTTCCGCCTGTGCTTTCGCAGCGGAAGCGGCAGCGGCTTGCGCCTCGGCTTGGGCCTGCAGTTCGGCTTTCTCCTTATCCAATTCAGCTTGCTGCCGAGCAGCGGCTTCCTGCTGCGCTTTCGCCTCAGCCAATGCCTGCGCCTGCGCTTCTTGCTGAGCAATCAACTCCGCCTTGGCCTTTTCCAATTCGGCGGTCTGGCGGGCAATCTCGTCCTGTTGCTGTTTCGCGGCAGCGGCAGCGGCGGCCGCCTTGGCATCGGCAGCCTGTTGCTCTTCGGCAGCGCGCTCGGCGGCTGCTTTTTCTTCGGCTATACGCTGAACGGTGACCTGTCGCGCATCTGCGGCGTTTTCGACAGCGTCACGCGCGCTCTGGGCCGCCTGCTTGCGATCGCCTTTGTGCGCGAACATCATTTCGGAATTCGTCAGCGAGGTTTGCGCCCGCGCAAACGCATCGGCAGCATACTTGGAAGCTCCGGCGGTCGCCGCAATCGCTACCGCATTTCGCGCTTCGAGTAATTCCAGCGGGGTGTCTGGCGTCGCGAAGCCCTGGTTCGCGGCTCCGTTCGACGAATACGCGTCGCGGCTAGCTAGTTCGATACTTGGAGTGATTTTCTCGATTGTCCCGCTCGTGGTTGGCAGTGTGGAATTTTCCAAAACCACAAGGCTGCTCGGCTGAGTCACCGCATAATACGGCTCGGCCGTAACGATCATCCCGAACGTCTGCAGCGCGGTGCTCGCTTGAATTTTGCTGGTCAGTCCATTCAACAGAATTTCGCCCAGATTGCTGGCTTTGCCTTCCGGCGTAATAGCCCATAAAACATAAGTGAGATATGCGCCACCGAATTTCTGTGCGGGCATAAGATTCGTGAACTTTGCTTCGATCGCCAGGCGCCCTTGTTTGCTTTCGATTTTCGCCTCGCCCTTCGCACCCACCAGCAGCGGCGTGCATTCGAACCCAATTTCCGTCGAGCCGCGTTGATAGCTGACAACCGTCAGCGAGCTGCCGATGACGCTTTGCGCATAGACAGACGCGCTCGATTGTGGCGCGCTCTGCTGCGCTGGAGTCAGGGGAGCAACAAATAACATCGCGGCTCCAAGGAACATGGCGGCAAACGTCTTCATGGTCGTGCTCCTTCAAAATTCCGATCAAACAGTGGCGATGGATGTCAGGGATATAGGGCGACTTAAGTTGCACTTAACGGTAGCAGGAACGGAAGCAGGAGGTAAATGGGGTAGGGCGCTACGATTGTCGTAAGGGTACAAGGCGCACCGCGTCCGAAGCAACGGCTCACATCGTTAACCTCCCCAGCACACCTGATACAGTTGGCGTGCGCCAAATTCTTGATTTTCCACAGCGGCCAGCCTAAACTTTATATTTTATTGCGTTTGCAATACTTGAAGGCAGACCGAAAGTCGAATGCGACGCGCAAGGGCCCTACCGAATCTTGAACTTGTGGGCGACTCCCCGCGCCAATCAAAACCAGGAGGCTAAAGTGCCCACTCCGCTGGAAAATTGGGTTGACGAAGTATCCCGTCTGACGACTCCGAAAGAGATCGTCTGGTGCGACGGCTCAGCCCAGGAATATCAGAAAATCGCCGAGAAAATGCTCAGTGACGGCTCGTTCATCAACCTGAACAGCCATACATACCCGAATTGTTACCTTCACCGCAGCAATCCCAACGATGTAGCCCGCACCGAAGGCGTCACCTTCATCTGCACGCGGCAAAAATCCGATGCCGGCCCCACCAACAACTGGATGGCTCCTGAAGAAGCCAAACAGAAGGCTGAAGTCTACTTTCGCGGCTCGATGAAAGACCGCACCATGTACGTGATTCCATACATTCTTGGGCCGGAAAAGTCGCCGTACAGCAAAGTGGGCGTTGAGATCACCGACAGCCCGTACGTAGTGGCGAGCATGCGCATCATGTCGCGAATGGGAACCGCGGCGCTGAACCAGCTTGGCAGCTCTGATGACTTTGTCCCGGGTCTTCATTCTCTGGGAGATATGGACCCGCAGCATCGCCTCGTATTGCACTTCCCTGAGGAAAAGCTGATCTGGAGCGTCGGTTCCGGCTATGGCGGCAACGCCCTGCTGGGCAAAAAGTGCTTCGCTTTGCGCATCGCGAGCTGGATGGCGCGTCAGCAGCAATGGATGGCCGAGCACATGCTGATTTTGGGCCTCGAAGATCCCTCCGGCAAAACCACCTATATGTGTGCAGCATTCCCTAGCGCGTGCGGCAAAACGAACCTCGCCATGATGGTTTCCGCGCTCGAAGGCGAAGGCTATCGTGTCAAAACTATTGGCGATGACATCGCCTGGCTACATATCGGCAAAGACGGCATGCTTTACGCTATCAATCCGGAAAACGGCTTCTTCGGTGTGGCGCCGGGCACAAACAGCAAAACCAATCCTAACGTCATGACCGCAGTGCACCACAATACAATCTTCACCAACGTGGCCATTACCAACGACGGCGAGCCCTGGTGGGAGGGCATGGAGGGCTCTGTCCCTGCGAATATGATCGATTGGAAGGGCGAAAAATGGACGCCGAGCAAAGGCAACGCCGCGCATCCCAATTCCCGCTACACCGTTCCCGCCATGCAAACCCCCTCCATCTCCAAGCATTTTGAAGACCCCGAAGGAGTCCCCATTTCCGCGTTCATTTTTGGCGGACGCCGCGCCAAAGTTGCGCCCCTCGTTTTTGAAGCGCGCGATTGGCAGCATGGCGTCTTCATTGGCGCGACGATGGCTTCTGAAACGACGGCGGCAGCAACGGGCGCAGTCGGCGTCACGCGCCGCGATCCGATGGCGATGCTGCCCTTCTGCGGCTACAACATGGCCGATTATTTTCGGCATTGGCTGGAGATGGGCCTCCACGTTTCAAAACCGCCGAAGATTTTTCACGTGAACTGGTTCCGCAAGGGTGATGACGGCAAATTCATGTGGCCAGGATATGGCGAAAATGTCCGCGTTCTGAAATGGATGCTCGAGCGCATCGAAGGGCGCGGCGCGGCAACAGAAACGCCCATAGGCTACGTACCGGCCCCGGGCGCATTGGATTTGAAAGGCCTCGATATTTCCGAAGAAACCATGCAGAAGCTTCTGAGCGTCGACCCGGGCCCTTGGGCTGATGAACACGACGCCATCGGGAAGTTCTTCGATAAGTTCGGCTCGCGCCTGCCGGAAGAACTGCATCAGGAGCACGAAAAACTGGGCCAGCGTTTGCAGCGCGTCGCCGTCGCGCAAAAGTAAGTCAGCAGGGTCTGGTTCGAAGCTTTCGCCGCAGGGAGGCATTTCGTCCTGCGGCGTTTTTGTTTATGCTGACGCGCAAAGGGCGGTGCGCCGTGGATATTGACTGGGTTCGCGAGTGCTGCATGTCCATGCCCCACGCGACCGAATCGCTGCAGTGGGGAGACGACCTCGTCTTCAAAATCGGCGGGAAAATGTTCGCGGCATTGGTACTGAAGCCCGCGCCGGTGTGGCTCTCGTTCAAATGCTCGCCGGAAGAATTCGCCGAATTGACTGAGCGGCCGGGAATCATTCCCGCTCCGTATTTGGCACGCCATCAGTGGGTCGCGTTGCAAACACGCGAAGCTCTGAATATGAGTGAGCTCCAGCGGCTGCTGTATGAATCGTACAGCATAGTTCTCGCCAAACTCCCAGAGCGTACGCGCGCTGCTCTTGCGCAATCCGCTTCGCCTCGCGCCAAAGCTAAATCCACAAATAAGCGCCGCCCTCGCCGTAAGGCGCGTTGACGTAAAACAAGTTGGCGTGCTCGATGGACGTGAGCGCATTGCAAACTGTCTGTGCTCCGTGCTCTGCGCAGAAATGCTCGGCAGCGGCGGCACGAACCTGCTCGACTTCGTCAAGGTTCGAGACGCGGCTGCGCGAAAACCACAGCCACTTCGCGGCCCGCTCGCAATCCTGGCATTTTGCGGCTCCTGTGTCGCTCGCAAGGCGCGACCCCAAGACTTCGGCGAGCATCGGCTCAACTCCGGCAGCCTCGAAATCCGGCGCCGCCACAAAAAAATACTGCGTCACATCTTCGGAATTCGGTTCGAAGGCCACCACGCGTCCAGCGTAGACCGCTGCGTCCCTCTGAAACACTTTCGTAAAGCATTCACGGCAAAGCGAAACTTCCGGCCGCCGCGGCTCGCGGAGCTTCACGTTCTTGCCCCGCAGAAAAAGATTGTCCGGGAGAAAAGTCGCCATCCACGGCGAATGCGATTCCAGGTGCACGCATTCCGCAGGCATGCGAATCAAGCGCGAAATCAAATTCGCTGTGCGCCAGCGAAACGACAGTTCAGGATAGGCAACGTGGATCGGTATTCGGGGCATGGACTGTCTTTACTCGCGCACTGCGACAGACGGACGCTCTCGGCGTTTATGCACGGCGACGCGCCTTCATTGCGGCAGGTTCTCCTGCGCCCATTCCACTATCGCGCTCGATAGCTCAGCGCGTACACCCGAATAGCTGTGATCCGTATCCCAATGGCGCTCAGTGACGCGAGAGTCTCCCGCCTTGCGCACCGCTTCGGCAAATGCGTGATCCGAAGGCTCAAGCCCCTCGTTCGCGGTGATGACCATAACGGGCCGAGGCGCAATCGCCGCTGCGAGATTGTTCATGTCAAGAGCCGACCGGTGATAGTAAATCTCGCTCGCTAGTGTCTCGGCGGTCATTCCGGAGAGCGGCAGCAGATTGTTGTCTTGCGCGAGCAGCTTCGCATCGGCCGCGATGTCTGCTGCGGCAGAGACGGGGCGATGCCGCGAAGAATAACCGGTGCCGATGTTCCATGCTGAAATGAGAATCGCCTCGGCGACCGCTTTATTGTGAGCCGCGGCCGATGCGGCCATGAACCCGCCCATACTGTGCCCTATTACAATGACGCGATGCACGTCGACCCCATACTTCTGTGCATTGGCCGGGTCAAGAACAAAACGCACCTGCGCATCAGAATCTTCCGCCGCGTGTTCGAACGAGAAATTCCCCTTCACCCCCCACGAGCCACGATAATGCATCGCCAGCACGTTCCATCCGTGCGCGCGAAGGTCCTGCGCGATGTCCATGTTCTGTTCGTAGCCGGGAAAGCCGTGAAACAGAATAGCCGTCGGATGCGGTCCCTCGCCTGCAGCCAAATAAAAAATGCCGTAAAGCATGACGCCGTGGCTCGGCAGCACCATTTGGGTGGTGGAGGCAGCCTTTACGTTCGGTCCCTGCGCGAAAACAGGCGCAGTAAGAAAGGCGAGAAGAGCAAAAATTGATATGGATTTCATTGGCGGAGTATATATTCGCCGCACAAAAGACTCCAGCGCAGAGTCGCGTGCGGTTATTGATTTACACCAGCGCGGATGCAGCTCGCTTTCGTACCCATATGAAATAAACGGGGATTCCGGAAACGATCAGCAGCAAACCGGCAATTGAGGGAACAGGTCTCGTGATCAGCATGTTTACGAGAAACGCCGCGGTGAAAACCAGAAACAATATTGGCGTCACCGGATATCCCCACATCCGATAAGCACCCGGAGCCTGCGGGTGCGTGCGGCGCAGCACAATCACGCCCGCGACCATCACTCCATAAGAGAGCCACAACGCGAACATCGCGTAATCGAGCAGAGTTTCGTACGAGCCGCTCAACAAAAGCGCTGCGGCCCACACCGCTTGCGCGGCAATAGCAAAGTGAGGCGTCTTGAATCGCGGATGAATCTCGCCGAATTGCCGGAGGAACAGTCCATCACGGGCCTGCGCGAAGTAAAGCCGCGGACTCGTTAGAAAACAACCGTTGAGCGTGCCAATAATGGAAACCAAAATAATCAATGCTACTGCGGCTCCGCCAATCGGGCCGAGGACGCGCTGCGCAACGCTCGCCGCCACGTGTTCGCTTGCAGCGATGTCCGCGAGCGACAACACCCGCATATAAGCGACGTTCGCGAGCAGGTAAATGACAATGCACCCTCCTGTGCCAAGCGCAAGAGCCAGAAAAATGTTGCGTTGCGGCTCGCGGATTTCGCCCGCCACGAACGTCATCTGAATCCATCCGTCATATGCCAGCACGCAGGCAATCACCGCCACGCCGAAGCTGCTGAACGAGAAGTGGCCCGCGCCGCCCGAAAGCTGCGCGACTTTGCCATGCCACAAGAACGCGCTTCCGATAATCACCAGCAAGCCAATCACTTTGGCCGAGGTGAACAGCTTTTGAACCGCTGCCCCGAACGCCACGCCCCGATAGTTGATGATGGCGAAGACCGCGATTGCCACCAGGCCCACGAGCTTCGCCAGCCACAGCGACAATGGCACAAAATAAGAGCCGTACAGCACGAAAGTCACAGCCATCCATGCCACTTGCGCCGTGCGAGCCACCAGGAACATCGACCACCCGCACAAAAAACCTACGAGCGGCCCCCACGCTTCACGCAGAAAGACATATTGCCCGCCGGAGGCGGGCAGCGTCGTTCCTAGTTCCGCGCACGCAAGCGCGCCGAAAAACGAAACAACGCCCGCAACTATCCACGCCACGAGAATCAGTGTGGCGGAGTGAAGCTCGCGTGCGACAAGATTAGGAACAATGAAGATGCCTGCACCGATGACAATGCCGACGACAATTGCCAGCGCATCTGCCAAGCCAAGGCTGCGTGGCAGATCCGAAGCGGCGCCGGGATCACTCATAGGCCAGCAGTATAGGGCATCGCATTTAGGTCGCGCCGTTAATTTGTTTCGCGTGCCGCGCTCAGTTATGATGGACTGTTTTTTGGCGCCCCGAGCGCCCGCAATTATCACGAACAAATCTTAAGGAGGCATCATGCCAATCGCCACGGGCGCGGCCGCGCCGGAATTCACTTTGAAGGATCAGGATCAGAAAGACGTAAAGCTCAGCGACTTCAAAGGCAAAAAGAATGTCGTAATTGTTTTTTATCCGCTCGATTGGAGTCCCGTCTGCACCAATGAGCACATCTGCTTTGTAAACGATATGAAAAATTTCGAGAAACTAGATGCTCAGGTGCTCGGCCTTTCCGTCGATAGCGTCTGGTCGCACAAAGCATGGGCCGAAAAAATGGGCATTCGTTATCCGCTGCTTGCCGATTTTCAGCCACGCGGAGCGGTCGCCGAAAAATTCGGCGTCTATCTGCCGGAAAAAGGAATCACCGGCCGCGCCATCGCGATCATCGATCGCGGCGGCAAAGTGGCGTGGTTCAAAAACTACGAAATCTTGCAGGTTCCGGACATCAAAGAAGTTTCCGATGCTCTCGCAAAAATCAAATAAATCTAACTTGAGATTATTTCGGCGCGCCCTCGGGATGCGCGAACACGCGGATTAAATTCACCAATTCCCAGCGCTGCTCGTTGCTTAATTTGCTTTTGAACGCCGGCATCGGCTTACGCCCATTGGTCATCTTCCAAAAAATCTCGCCGTCGCTCATCAAATCGACTCGGCGCGCATCCGTGAAATTCGTCGGCTTGGTTGAATAGAAGTACGTCGCGTCGGGCGGGATTTTTCCATCGCCATTCACCCCATGGCATTTCTGGCAATTGGCAATATACAGTTCGCGAGCCGCGGCAATCGTCTCAGCATTCATCGACACAGGATTGCGCAACGTGTTTGCGTCCGCCGGAACATTCCAGCCGCCACTACAGCCCGATGTAAGCGTCAGTAACAAACAAGCTGCGATACAAGCGAAGCCCCGGCTCATCGCTGTTTGATTCTCCATTTGATTCCGAACCATCCGCCAGCAGCGCACTCAGCCGCGCAGCGCGCGAACCACAGAAATAACAACGATCACCAGCATCACGACCACGTACACGCGCAGCCCCCACATCGCAACGCGTGTGCCTAGACCGAGCCGCCGCCGCCCAAAGCGCGTTTGCTGCTTCGCCGCGACCACCTGATCCGCCTCGAGCAACGACAGCACGACATGCGGATCGCTCAGGTCAGCTTGTTCGTATGAATTCTCGCTCGCCGCAGCCTCCTGCCGCTTTTGAGACTCGCTCTCAAATCCACTTTCGCGCACTCGAAGCGCTCCTTTCTTCCAATTTTGACGGACGAGCCGTCCTGCAAATCATCCGCCCAAAATGTGGGGATACACAGTCGCAATTCCAAATCCCAAGCCCGCGCAGACCAACATTATCGTCACAGCCACACCCGCAAGATTCTGCCACAGGGTATTTGCATGCTCCCCCATCAGCTCGCGGTCATTTACCAGCAGCAGCAAAAACAGCAACGCTGGCGGCATCGCCAGCACCGCGATGACGTTCACAACCAGGATGATAAATTCGAGAGGCGCTCGTGGAACCAGCACCAGCGCAGCCGCCACGCACGCCGAACTCGCCAAGATCAAATAGAACGGCCAAGCCTCGCGCAATGGCCGGTTCAGACTGTGCGCCGTTCCGAGCACTTCTCCAAACGCATATGCGGACGATGTGGAAATGGCGATCGCAGCCACCAGCCCCGCTTCGAAAATTCCGAGCGCGAAGAGCGTCGCGCCAAGATGCCCAATCCACGGCTCCAAAGCCTGCGCGAACTCTGCGGCTTGAAAATCGCCGGCATTGATTCCGTGGGCAAAGAGCGGTGCCGTGGCAATAATCGTCGCCACGCAAAATAGCGCCGCAAGACCCATACCCAACAGCGTGTCCAAACGTCCCGCTGAAATGTCGCGCGGCTGCATTCCCTTATCTACCACCGCGCTCTGCTGAAAAAAAAGCATCCACGGAGTGACCGTAGCGCCAATGTCCGCCAGAATGAGCAGTAAAATGTCGGAGTGATTGCCATGCGGCAGCGGCTGCCACGTGAGCAGCGCATGCCCCACGGCGTGCCATTTCGGATGCGCCAGCAGCGCGGCCGGAATGAAAAGCCCATTGAAAATTGCCAGCCCCAGGGTGATGCGTTCCCATGTCCAGTAGCGGCCGGTTGTAATCACCGCGAGCACCAGCACAAGCGCGCCTCCCACCGCGATTCCGGGCCGAATGCCAAAAAAACTCAGCCCCGCGCGAACGCCAATGAATTCCGCAACCAGCGTGAGAAAATTCCCGAGCACTAGGTCGCCCATTGAAAACCAGCCCCAGAATTTTCCAAAGCGGTCAAAAATCAGCTCCGCGTGCCCGCGATGCGTCACCGCACCGAGCCGCACCGTCATCTCCTGCACCACAAAACCCATCGCGAAAACCGCTATGTTGAATGGAAGAAAAAAACCGATGCCGTAATGCGCGCCCGTGGCCGAATACGAAAGCATGCTTGGCGCGTCGTTTTCTCCCAGGAAAACCAGCACTCCCGGACCTACCAAAAGCCACAGGATGCTCAACCCGGTAAGCGGCTTCCACCGCCGTACGCCCCATCGCGCGCGCGCTACGCGCCAGCGGTCTCGCGCACGGTCCAGATCCTCGTGCGTGAGCAATCCAATCAATTGCCGGCTCGAGGACGAACTGGAAGCGAGCTCCGTCGTTGGGTGCGCGTGCTGAGTCGTCGGCTCTCTTCCCTTTTCGTTCCGCAGGTTCATGGTTAACTATAATAAACGAACTTCCTAAACTATGTTTAACTTCTCGGTGCGTCAACCATACAAATTGTCAACGGATTTTCGATGGAAGCGTGGATGGATGTTTGGTTCGCCGGGCATTGGCCAACGCCCACTTCTGCTATAGTGGATAGGACAACACGCGGAGGAACTCAATGGCCGAAGCGCCCAAGCAGCAGCAAGTGCAGATCAAAGCCGATGAAAAAGAACTGGTGGGCCAGTATGCCAATCTCGCGATGATTCATCACAACGCCGAAGAATTCACTCTGAATTTCATTTATATTTTTCCCAGCGTCCCACAGGGGAAATTGGTCAGCAGCGTCATTTTGAGTCCGGCGCATTCCAAGCGGTTGTTACGCGCGCTGACGGAAAACATCACGCGATATGAAGCGCAGTTCGGTCCGATTCCTGAAGGTCCTGGCCCCACACCCGAACCGTCCGTCGGATTTGTGCAATAATCCAGCGCTTTTCGCTGGCCACTCGTTCCCTCACGCCACTGCGTTCGGGGCATGCGTTGCTCCGAGCACCCATTGCCCTTCCAGCTCGAGAAACTCCACCCCAATCATGAATCCCATGCCACGATTCGCTTCACAATAAGCCACCCGCGCCAGTGAACGAAATCCCTGATCGAGAGACATCACGCAAATGCTCTCCCCTGCCCTCCACCTCCGCACGCTGCGCAATCGCGCGCCTCGCGAACTCACGTTTTCCGTAAAAGTCGTTTCCATTCCGGGCATGAAAGAATTGCCCGAGATGCGCACCCCGACCTGCATCGGCAGCCGCGGCTCGCACCTTTCTACCGGAAAAGCCGCAAATTTCCTCTTTCTGGCGTTTGCCATTCCCCTGCCCCCTGTACTTCGCGAACTCTTTCTCGCGCCCCTTCCCCACGTTCAGCATGCCGATTCGCTTTCATCGCATACAGCGCGCTGTCGGCGGAATTCAGCAGCTTTTCAATCGTCAAACCGTCGCGCGGATACACCGCCACTCCGGCGCTGACCGAAATTCTTGGTTCGTGCCCGTCTTCCTGCAAGCGCTTGCGGATACGTTGCGTCACCTGCACGGCTACTGCCTCTTCCGCCTCCGGCAGCACCAGCGCAAATTCATCTCCGCCGTAGCGCGCTGCGGTATCCATCCCGCGGCAATGCACGCGCAACACGCTCGCCAGCCGTTTCAGCGCCTGGCTGCCAACCAAATGCCCATGATTGTCATTGATTTTTTTCAGGCCATCCAAGTCAAGCAGCACCACCGCAAATCCCCGGCTCGTCCTCTGCGCGCGCTGCAGCTCCAGTTCCATCACTTCCAGCAGCCGCCGGTAATTCGACAGTCCCGTGAGCGGATCGCTGATGGCTAGCCGGCTCGCCTGATCAAACAGGCGCGAATTATCCAAGAGGGCTCCGCCGAGCACGACGACGTAACCGGCCGCCTCTAAAAACTGCGCCGCGCCCGACGCCGCGTCGAAATGCATCGACGATTGGCTCATTGTCACGTGACAAAGCACATTGATCAGCGCCGTGAGGAAAAGCGCCTTGTCCAGCGTCGAATCCGTGCGCTTCAGGCGCTTCCAGAATCCGATGGTAGCCACCAGGTAAATCGCTGCGGGCAGCAGGTCCCACGGCCGCGGAACAATGCTCGCCGGATAGACTCGCGGGGTCGCGGGAACGGCAAAAAATGCCACGCTTGTCAGGTAGGCAATCAAGCCGACGACCAGCAAAGCCCACGCGATCTCCCGATTCGGCTCGCGCGAAAGCGGCAGCCTCCTCTCGACCAGCAGGGCGGCGACCAGCAGTGTCGCCAGAAGCGTGCGGCTGACCATCCAGGAGAGCGGAACAGTAAGGGTCACCGCGCTTACGTGCGGAGCGATGTTCGCACCCATCTCAATCAGGCCCGCCAAGCCGAACCCGAAGGCCAGAATCAGAGAGATGCGATCATGAATGCCGCCAAACCTCACCAGCGCGTTGGCTGCAAATGTGAACGCGAGCAGGCTGCCCGCGAACTGGATATATCGTTCAAGCAGAGGGTCGGGATAATACGTGGAATGGCGCAAGTACCACAGGCACACTCCCATCGCCGTCGCGGTCAGCGTCCAGATAATCGCCCACCGCAAGTAATCTGAACGTATTACGGCTTTAGCTTGACTTCCCGATGACCCCAAAATGCCCCCGGACACACATATCCACCCAAACATGATTCTTAAAGCACGCGGGAAACCCTTCCCGAAAGAGAAAGGCGCTATCTAACCTTGTGATACGGAATGGCTTACTATAAAGAAGGCCCTCGGGGACAAAAGCAGGAGTTCCGATTGGAACTGGAGCTAGGGCCAAAAGGTTACGAATTGAATCGCGTGTTCCACTGTGGAAATAGCGTAATAAGGAACCGCTGGAGCCGTTTTCGTTACATTTTTGGGGGCGGAGGAGGGGGCGGCAGGTCTCTGGCAACAATTACGCTTTCAAACGCGCACTGCTTATGCGCCCCATCGCAGAATGGCTTGTTCTGCGATTGCCCACAGCGGCATAGCGCCACCTGATTGCGCCCACCGAGTCCGAAGACGCGTCCCTGCGCGTCAACAATCTCAAAATCGCCTTCGACCTTGATCGACCCATTATCCCGTATCGTAATTTTCGTCCCCGCCATATTCAATTGACCCCGCTCAATACTTCTCTGCTTCCACTCCAACTCTCGGTCTGATCGATTCCTGCTTTTCGCAGCTCCGTCATCAGAAGGACCGGATCTACGGCATCCGCCAGAAAATACACGCCCGCTTTTACGCCTTTCGCTTCCGACATCATGCGGGCAACCGTTGCCAGCGTCACCCCGTGAATCCAATAATCGCGACGCTGCCGGTAAACGACCTGCACCGTCAAGGTTAACTTATCTTCGCCGGATTTCCCAATGACTTGCGCCCATGCAAACCCATCCACCGGCAAACAATCATTCCTTCGGAAAGCGGCTCTCATCAGTCGCACGGCCACGGCTTCTGGCAGGGGAACTGCAGCTATCGCGGTGGTGCCTATCGCAGTACGCAGGCCAGATAGATACGCATAAGGGAAGAAGTCGCATTCTCTCAGGTGCCGCCCTATCTCGTTCAGCTCTGGCATAGAGACCAAGGCAAAGCGCCGCGAACCAATTGGATTGCCCAAGTCAATCTTGCGAAACGCTACAGACATCTTGGCGCGCGTCCATTCTCCATGGTGGAAATAACCGGGGCTGCGAAGACCGCTTCGATGAACGAACAATGCCGCATCATGTAGAGCATTCTCCGACCATTCTCCCGAGTCACCGAAGCACGCCGTCACAGATTCGATCGAATTCATTTTTGCTCTTGCCCGCGCGACCGCGTATGCCGGCACGAGCTCACTGAGACCCGGCATCCAGCCGGCTGAAATAATGAAAGACAGCCCTAAATCCGCAATTTCTTTGGCATGGGAACTCAGACGTTCTTTGACGAGCGACAAGCCCGCCGCATCGACGTAATGGCAGTGGTTTCGGAAAGCAGCTTGCGCCACTCGGTCCTGCAGTAACGTCATAGGCCCCGCACAATTAATAATTACAGAGCATCGCTGGCAGAAAGCGTTCAGTGTGCGGCCGTCAAATACATCAACAGTCGCCACTGAAACCTTGTCGCCAAACTGTCTCGCGAGAGTTTGAGCTTTCCCAGAATCACGCCCTGCGACGGCGATTTCGCCGGTGGAAGACTTGCACAGCTCCGACACAACGACTCTTCCGCTCGCGCCGTAACCGCCTACAACGCCGAAAGCAGCCTTTTGGCTCAAGGTTCAACAATGCAGTTTTGATTTAGTACTTTGGCACCGAGGGGTCTACTTCATCCGACCACGCCAAAATTCCACCCTTCAAATTCCAAATTTTGTGAAAGCCAGCCTTTTGCAGAAATTGCACCGCTTCGCCCGAACGCTTGCCGCTGCGGCAATGCGCCACGATTTCGCGCGAACTGTCGAGTTCGCTCACGCGCCGAGGTAAATCGCCCAGCGGGATCAAATGTCCGCGCAGATTGCAGATCTGATATTCATGCGGCTCGCGCACATCGAGAATATAAATATCGTCTCCGCGATCGAGCCGCGCCTTCAAATCCCTTGGTGTAATTTCCGGAATATCCAACGGCTTTGCCTCCACTTCTTCGCCGCGAATGCCGCAGAACTCCGCGTAATCGATCAGCTTGGTTATTGTACGATGTTCGCCGCACACTAGGCATTCGAGATTTTTCCGCAGCTTCATCTCGCGGAAGCGCATCCGCAGCGCGTCAAACAACAGCAAGCGCCCCACAAGCGGCTCGCCATTCCCCAAAATCAGCTTCAGCGTCTCCATCGCCTGAATGCAGCCGATGATTCCCGGCAGCACGCCCAGCACTCCGCCTTCCGCGCACGACGGCACCAGCCCTGGCGGAGGCGGTTCAGGATAAAGGCATCGGTAACACGGGCCTCCGGGATAGCCGAAAATGCTCGCCTGCCCTTCGAAGCGGAAAATCGATCCGTACACATTCGGCTTGCCGAGCAGCACGCATGCGTCATTCACCAGATAGCGCGTCGGAAAATTGTCTGTGCCGTCGGCGACGATATCGTATTCGCGCACAATATCGAGCGCGTTTTCGCTCGTCAGCCGCGTCTCATACGCATCGATTTGAATCTCTGGATTCAAATTGCTCAGTCTTTCGCGCGCCGCTTCCAATTTTTTCCGGCCAACGTCGCTCGTCCCAAAAGTCACTTGCCGCTGCAAATTCGTGAAGTCCACCGCATCGAAATCGATGATCCCCAGCCGCCCGACTCCCGCTGCTGCCAGATACAATCCCAGCGGCGCGCCCAATCCTCCCGCGCCCACGAGCAGCACTTTCGCTTTTTTCAGCTTAAGCTGCCCCTCCATGCCCACTTCCGGCATGATCAGGTGACGGCTGTAACGCAGCACTTCTTCTTTCGAAAGCGCTGCCGGATTGTTCGCCGATGATTCCTTCACTTGCGTAGCCGTGCTTTCTTCCTCTGCGATTATTCCGTGCCGCCGGCAATCGACGGCACAATGCTGATCGTGTCTCCTTGCTGCAGTGTCGTCTTTTCCTTTTGCAAATAGCGAATATCTTCGTCGTTCACGTACACGTTCACGAAACTTCGCAGCCGCCCATCATCAGAATACAAATGCTTCTTCAGTTCGCCGAATTGCGAAGTCAGCGAGCCGAGCGCCTCCGCCACCGTATTCGCCTCCAAATCCACGCTTTCCCGCTTACCCGCGAATTGCCGCAGCGGTGTAGGAATAATCACTTTAACGCCCATTATTTCCTCTCCTTGATTCATTTCACAGAATCAAATCGTCCTGCAAAGTCGCCGCCACGCTCGCGAATCAACTCACTCAGCGAGGCACGCTCGAAATAAACTCGATCCCCTCTTCTTGGTACTTCACGCGGTCATCATCCAGCCGCCACGAACGCATCTCGCGCGGCTCGCCTTTCTCCACCTGAAAAATAATATAGCTGTACCACGGCCACGCGTGCTCGCGGTCAAATTCGCTTGGCCGCGCCGGCGAATCAGGATGCGAATGATACCAGCCGATCAGCTCCCATCCTTTCGCGCTCGCTTCCTTTTCCGCAAGCCGCACATCATCTGCAGTAATCGAGAACCGATTCCGCGGCGAATCATTCCGCTGATTCACCAGCGGAACCAGCCCGAGAACCGTGCGATTCGCTCCCTCATCATTCCCCAACAACGCCCCGCAGCATTCATTCGGATAATCCCGCGCGCCATGCTCGTGAATTTTCTCGATGAGCGCTTCACCAACCCGCAGCATCAGCCGATTTTCTCCCCTTCGGACTCGTCCCAGAATCTCTCGCTCAAATAGCGGTCGCCCGAATCGGGGAACACCGTCACGATCACCGCATTTTCGCCCCGCCCCAGCTTTTCCGCCACTTTCAAGCATGCGCAAAGCGCCGCGCCCGAACTCACGCCTGCCAAAATTCCTTCTTCGCGCGCCAGCGCGCGCACCATCTTAAAAGCATCCTCGGTGTGCACTTCGATATTTTCATCCGCCAGCGAAGCGTCGTAAATCGCCGGCACAATCGCGCTGGCCATGTGCTTCAAGCCTTCCAGCCCGTGAAACGCCTCATCCGGCTGCACGCTGATCGCGCGAATTGCAGGATTCAATTCCTTCAATCTTCGCGTCACGCCCACAAACGTCCCGCTCGTTCCCAGCCCCGCCACAAAATGCGTCACGCGCCCGCGTGTCTGCCGCCAAATTTCCATCGCCGTCGTGTCATAATGCGCCCTCGGATTCGCCGGATTGCTGTACTGGTCCGCATAAAAATACTTCCCACGATTCTCCTCAAAAATCTCGCGCGCCCGCCGAATCGCTCCATCCGAACCCTCCTCTGCCGGCGTCAAAATCAATTCTGCGCCCAGCGCGCGAATCGTGCGCAGTCGCTCCGGCGAAGCCGACGACGGAACGCACAGCATCACGTCATAACCCAGCGATGCCCCAATCATCGCCAACGCGATGCCTGTGTTACCGCTCGTCGCGTCCAGAATCGTCTTGCCTGCGTGCAGCGTGCCACTTCTCTCTGCGTCGCGAATCATCGCCAGCGCCGCACGATCCTTCACCGACCCGCCCGGATTAAACCATTCCGCCTTTGCGTAGAATTCGACATTGGGAAATCCCGCGCCAACAGCCCGAAGCCGCAATAGCGGCGTATTGCCAATCAGCTCGAACAGACGCGATCCCGATGGTGCCTTTGGCCTCTCTATCTGTTCGCTAATTGCGAATCTCGGTTCCATCCCAATTCCTGTGCCGCTTAGGCTGAGCTTCTGAAGGTTTGTTTCTAAAGTCAGATTAGATGCGCGTACAACCGCGAGGAACTAAGGTTTTAGGAACTACAGCGCTGGCCGGGATTGTGGAGGGATTGCATATCTACATCTTAACCTCTTCCGGAATGTTCTGCGCAAGAAAACTTAGTGCCGGGCAACGATCGTCTCAAGCTGCTTCACATGATTCAAATCGTGGCCGCCCATCGTTTCCACCAGCGTCTTGAACGTCATTTCCCCACGCTCAGGATGCGTCACGCGCTTCGAAAACGCTTCCGCCGGAGCCGCATGGATGAACGACAAATTCCATCGCCGCAACGCGGAAAATACCGCTAGCGCCGTTGGCGCGTCATACGCCGCATAGGGCACGGCCCATTTGTCCTGATCGAACGGCTGAATTACGTGATGATTCTCCGCAAGCGTCTGCCGCAGCCGGTACGAAAAAACCACTTCGCAATCGGCCAAATGGCAAATAATCTGCCGCGCGCTCCATTTTCCCGGCG
>JASHRN010000226.1 GCA_030037335.1 Candidatus Acidiferrales bacterium
TACCTGCTTTATCGTGACCCGCGCGACCATCACCTAGGGCGCATCGCGCTCAACATCGGCGGAATCGCAAATCTCTCCGTAATCCCCGCTGGTGCGAAGCCCGGCGATGTTTTTGCCTTCGACACCGGGCCGGGAAACATGATCATTGACGCGCTTGCATCGCATTTTTCTCGCGGTCGCTTGCGATTCGATCGCAATGCCCGCTTTGCGCGCCGCGGCAAACTCGATAGCGCCCTGCTCACAAAACTCCTCGCGCATCCTTTTTTCCGCAAATCCCCGCCGAAGACCGCCGGCCGCGAAGAATTTGGCGCCGAATACACGTCGCGCCTCATCGCGCTTGCAAAGCATCGCCGCATCGCGCCCGCGGATCTAATTCACACCGCAACCGCGTTCACTGCCTGTTCCATCGCGCAAGCCTGTGCAAAATTCGTCTTCCCCCGTGTCCGCAGCGCGAAAGAACTGATCATCGCCGGCGGCGGCGCGCGCAATCCTCTGCTCGTCGCGTATCTCACGGCGTTTCTGCCTTCGCTGAAAATGATTCCCGCGAATGCATTCGGTGTTCCCGCTGATGCCAAGGAAGCCTTCGCGTTCGCCGTTCTCGCCTACGTCGCGTTTCATCAGCACGCCAATAATCTCCCGAGCGCCACGGGAGCGCATCACCCCGCCGTCCTCGGCAAAATCTGCTATGCGAAGCCGCGTTAGCGCGCCAGTTACAATCGCTGCGCTTTTCGTTTTGTGCATCACCGCACTTTTCGGCTGCGCTCGCAACCGCCCCTCCAATGATTCGAGCACCGTGAATTTCCTTCTCGAATCCATGCCCACAAATCTCGATCCGCGCATCGGCACCGACGCCTTTTCCGAGCACATCGACTACCTGCTTTTCGACAGTCTGCTCCAGCGCGATGACCATCTGAATCTCGCCCCAGACCTCGCCGAAAAATGGGAAATGCCCGATCCGCAAACTTACGTCTTTCACTTGCGCCACGACGTGCATTTCTGGAACGGCCTGCCGCTGACTTCCGCTGACGTGAAATTCACTTTCGATTCCATCCGCTCAGGTGCGATCAAAACCGCCAAGCGCGGCGCATTCGCGCTCGTCGATTCCATCAGCGCGCCCGATCCTTACACAGTCATTTTTCATCTCAGCGCGCCTTACGCTTCGTTTCCGTTAAATTTGATTCGTCAGGCTGTCGGCGTCGTACCGCAAAATTCCGGCCCTGATTTCGCACAGCATCTCGTCGGCTCTGGACCATTTCGTCTCGTGAGCATCGTCACCGACGAAGAAATTCTCGTCGAACGCAATACATCCTATTTCGCCGGCGCGCCATCGCTCGAACGCGTCCGCTTTCGCATCGTGCCCGACGCACTCGTTCGCGCGCTCGAACTGCGCAAAGGCTCCGGCGATCTGGAATATAACTCGCTTACGCCCGATATGGTCGATGCGCTCGTACGCGACCCAAATCTCGAAGTCTCGCGTGTTCCGGGCACTGCCGTCGCGTATCTCTCCTTTAATTTTGACGATCCCATTCTCGCGCACCGCCAGGTCCGTCAGGCGCTCGCGTATGCCACCGACCGCGCCGCGCTCATCAAATATCTGCTTCGTGGACAGGCACGCCCCGCCGACGATCTTCTGCCGCCAAATCACTGGGCGTACGATCCAAACATCACGGACTACAACTACAACCCTGCCCGCGCCAATTCCCTGCTCGACGCCGCCGGATTTCCGCGCGGTCCCGATGGCATCCGCTTCCACCTCGAACTGAAAACTTCCACCGAGGAATCCACTCGCCTTCTCGCCGCTGCGCTGCAAGATCAGTGGCACCAGGTCGGCGTGCAGCTCGATTTGCATTCCCTCGAATTCGCCACTTTTTACGCGGACATCACCCGTGGCAGTTTTCAGCTCTACACGCTGCGCTGGCTCGGCGCGAATCTCGATCCCGACATTTTCGATTATGTTTTCAGCAGCGCGAAATTTCCGCCGGCGGGCGCGAATCGCGGGCACTACCGCAATCCGGAATTGGATGCTCTACTCGAGCAGGCGCGCGCTACTTCCGACGAAGAGAAGCGCAAGGAAATTCTGCGGCAAGTTCAAGAGATCGTCGCGCAGGATGAGCCTTACATCAACCTCTGGTATTACGATAACGTCTGCGTCCACCGCCGTCGCATCGCCAACATTCAACTCTCCCCCGGCGGCGACTTCGATTTTCTCCAACACGCCGCGCTCTCCCAACGTTAGCCGGTTGCTGTCATCCTGAGCGAAGCGAAGTCGCCCTGTTGACTCCGGTGCGGTTTACCGGAGGATCTCGCCTTGGAATTTCGCATTCGGCGCGCTTCAGTCTTCAACCACCCTTCTTAGCATCTACATTGTCATTCCGAGGAGCGATTCGTTCTTCGCCACGCGAAGAATGGCGACGAGGAATCTGCATTTTTCCTCAGGAAAATACGTGAAGTCCAGGTTTCCTCGCGGTTCGGAGCTTCTGACCGCACACTCCGTTCGTGGCGTAAAATAAAATTGTCATCCCGAGGCCGGCTGCGCTCCTCAGCAGACGGTGCCGAGGGACCTGCTGTTTCCTTTGGTTTTGCTTTGCAGTGCAGAGCTTCGCGCCTGTTGCGGGGTTCCGCGGCATGCGCCTTCCGCTACCACTACCCTTCAATCACCCTTCGAATCTCCCCCTCTGCCACCGCACCTTCGCGAATAATCGACCAATCCTCGCCCCGCAGCGCCACAATCGTCGACGTCAGCGCCGCACCCGTTTCGCCGCCGTCCAAAATCAGCGGCAACCGGTCGCCAAGCTGCTTCACCAGCGCCGCCGCATTCGTACATGACGGAAAGCCTGAAAGATTCGCGCTCGTGCCCGTAATCGGCGCGCCAAAACATTCAATCAAATCGCATGCCACTCGCGACTTCGGCCAGCGCAACGCCACGCGCCCGCTGTTCCCCGTAACCTTCAGCGGCAACCGATGCGTCGCTTCCACCACAATCGTCAGCGCGCCCGGCCAGAACGCCTGTGCCAAATCGAAAAAATGCTCGGGCAAATCGCGCGTCAGCACCACCGCTTGCTCTACGGAATTCACCAGAATCGGCAGCGCCTTCGTCTCCGCGCGCCCTTTCACCTGAAAAACGCGCTCGATCGCCGACAAATTATACGGATCCGCCGACAGCCCATACACCGTGTCTGTGGGAATGCCCACCACTCGCCCACGCTGTATCAGGCTCGCAGCGTAATGGATGGCGTGGGATTCAGGCGCGTCGATTGAGACTTTCAGGACTTCCGCTGGCAATGGGTTCGCTCGTGCGGCCCCGCGCTCCTGCCGCAATGTCGTGGAAAATTACCACACGCCAGCAAGCTGGCGCAAGCATCGTCTGGTTCTGTATCGCTGGTTGGCGTGTCTTCGATTGTCATTCCGAGCGCAGCGAGGAATCTGCAGTTGATTTATTCAGAGTCGGAAACCCGAGTCATTTAAACCAACTTAGCCTGCGCACAATTAGTGAGCCGCTTTGCGAAACACGCTGCATTCAGGCACTTGCTTTTGAGCGCAAAATCGAAAAAAATACTGCGCCATGCTACCTGAACAACGATGTCCCAAGTGCGGTCGCCGGATGTTGCTGTACCGCTGTTCTCACAATAATTGCCAAACTGAACGCCGCGTCTGCGTCGTTTGCGAATGCGGCGGCATCCGTCCTGCTACTCCATTTCGCCAAACGAGCTTTTTCCCCGAATGCCACTCCGATGGCATGCTCCTCGCCGACGACAACCGCAACTACAGCTAGGGGCATCTACGGCCCGCCAGCGGCGGCCAGCTTCGCATTGATGTGAACAGCCAGAGTATAAATCTCATTTTTTACCACCAAGCAGTCGTGGGACGTGATGCAAGGAAACATGTGGCTATACATGTTGCGTACGCGCTTAATCACCTCCATGTGTCCAAGAAAGAATTCAATCGAGGGAAAAAGCTCAGGGATGCACTCGGACTTATAAGCCTTAACAATCTCTTCGAGTTGCCCCAGAGTAATGAGGTGTACTGGGAGAACCTTTACCGAAAGGGAGTCGCCTATCCACGGCATAAGGTCTAGCTTCTTCTTCTGATTTTCGGCGTAGTCAAAAACTCCACCAAGCCTCCCCTTGAGCGAAACATCCCACCAGTCGGGGCCGTAGCAAGTCGTGAGAAAAGAGTCGATCAAAATCCGCAACCCATTTTCAAACTGATAGAAGGATGGAAAGAGCGTGTTTGCCAACTCCACGACCTCAAAATATGCGGGCGGAAGGCGGACTATTCGCTTGAACCGTATCAGTCGCCTAGTTGTACTTCTTCTTTTTGGATGG
>JASHRN010000227.1 GCA_030037335.1 Candidatus Acidiferrales bacterium
CGCGCAGCCCCAGCGACTCCACGCGTTCGCACACCGCGCGAATCTGCTCTTCAGTGGCATGCGCCTGCATTACGACAAGCATTGCAACGGTCTCCCCGAGACAGCGATTGCGTTTTGCTTCGATACCGGACGGATGAGTTCTGGCAGCGGAAGCGAACACAAGAGTGTACTGCATGGCTCGGCTGCGCCGCAATCACGCCGAACCTCAAAATAGTCGCAAATCGCGGCGTTGGCGCTCACGCGTCCACGTTGCTTTCGGTTTCCACGAATTTTTCTCCAATCACGCGATGGAACTCACCCAGCATCGCAGCGAAAATGGCTTCCACTGCTTCGCCGTCGAGCGGCCCTGGGTTGACGCGTTGCACGTGCTGAAGGATGTTTCTCTCTCGATCATCATCCCAAAGCGGCAAGCTCGCTTCTTTCTTGAGCTGCACCGCTTGAATCGACATCTGCGCGCGCCGGTTCAGCAAGCGCACCAGTTCGCGATCCACTTCATCAATCCTTCTTCGATGGTCATTCAGCGTCATCCTTCTTCTCCTTGATCGTGGACTCAGCGCCCTCGCCGCGTTTTGAAGCAAAAAAAAACCGCAAACCCTGTCTTGAGGTTTGCGGCCACTTTCGGTGAGCTTTTGCGCTGGTTACATTCGCTTCTTCAGTGCGCCTGCGCGCTTCACCGTGGCCGCTACCCCGTAAGGATAGCGGTAGGTAAAGTTAAACCAATAATATCGCGCCTGCACCATTTCAGAATTCATGTTCGAATCAGCAGTGTAAGTACAAACCGTTTCCGAGTCAACCGCTAGTTGCAGGCAGAAAAAGCAAGGTGGACAGCGGTGCGCAAAAACTCCTGTTTCGCAACATGGCACTTATCTCGAACTTCTGGTATTGATACCACCGATTAGGTTTAACCTGTTTCCATGAGAAGATTCCGCCTTCAGTACTTTTTTGCTGGATGCCTCGTTTTCGTCGCTTTACCGCTGCACGCTCAATCAAGAACCGCGAGCTGTGACCAGTCCCTGGGCCTTTCTCAAATGCAGCACGTGCCACCAAAGGGTAGATTGCAAGAAAATCCTTCCCCCCAAACTTTGCGTATCCTTGCGTTGGGGAAAAGTGCAATTCCAATGTTGATCGCATGCCTGACAGATGAAACCAGAACGAAAGAGCCAATCATAGATTACTGGGGCGTTACAACGGTCGGAGACATTGCGTTTTTCTACCTCAGCGATTTGTTTACGGATTCAACTTGGGAACATTACACGATCAGCGGCGTAGTGACCTGGAAGACAGTGCAAGCCGATTACCCGAACGCGCCATCATCGGAGGCGTGGTATCGATTTTTGAAGAAACACGGCAGACGGTACGTTCAGAGCAATTGGTCGAATAAGTGGAAGGAGGATCAGTCTTCTATTTTTTGGGACCCGAAAGAGCAGTGCTTTAAGATTTCGTCACGGACTCGGCATGAGTAAGCGTACAAGAGGCGTGAAAATCCTCACTTTTGAACCTACGAAACCTTACGCCGCACCCATCCGTCCCAAGTCCTGAACGGTGCTGGAGCAACTGTAGTGCGGCCCGGCGCTCCCGCGAAATACGAATTTCCATTCGTGAGATTTCAATCGGAGGAGACCTTCCTATGTGGAAACTGAAATGGATATTTGGGGTGATTTGCACGTGTCTGTTGATGCTGTCGCTGGCCGTTATTCCGGCTAAAGCCCAGAACGCTCCCAACTTCGTCGGCACTTGGGATATGACCATGGCCGCGCCGCAAAACGGAGGCGGAGGTGGCCGCGGCGGAAACGGCGGCTCACAGTCGCTCGTCATCACGCAGGACGGCGACAAATACAAAGTGACTCACAAGACTCCGCGCGGAGACGTCACTTCCGACGCCACCGTGGACGGCAGCTCAATTTCCTGGACAGAGCAACGTGAAGGCCGCAACGGCAACACGATGCAAATTCAGTACAAAGCAACAGTCGATGGCGATTCGATGACGGGCACTATGAGCGGCGGCCGCTTCAGCCGTGACTTCACCGCCAAGCGCGCCAGCGCCAGCTCCAGTAGTTAAATCGTCGCGACTTCTACAGAGGACCCGCCGTGCTCCTCGCGAAGTCTCGCGCCACGGGTGGGTCTATCTGTATGGGCTGTTTCACACCTGCTCCCCGGCCGACTGCAAATCGTGCCGGGGAGACTCCTCGCGCATTAACCCAGCCTACGCCTGCCAGCTAGGGTCTCCCGCCCGCGCGATTACAGCACCGGAGAACAGCTGGACCTTCGTGGGAAAGGACTTAATGCAGGCGAGAAATTCCGGGGAAACCATCGAATCCGGAGTCGAAGCTTGCGATGCAAATCAGTGATCTGCTCCCAGAGTGTATCCGCGCCCGATCTCAGCAAGCATAGTCTCGATCTCCCCGGTGGGGAATTCATGGCGGACGGCTTCGCGGACCGCCTGAAGTTTCTTGGTGCTATTTGCCAGGGCGCTGCGTCTGCGCATAATGTCGAGCGCACGCTGGGGCCATTTCACCAATGATATTCTAGGCACGCAAAAAGCGTGAATGATCCATCCCGAGTTGTTCGGCTCCAAACTGCTTTAGTTGCTTTCCCGATTCGCCCAGCATTCCAACCACTTTTCCATCCAGGCTGAGCTCGGCACTTGCATGTCCGCGCGAACGCGCTTTCTTGCGCTTCACACTTTTACAACGCATTCACTTGGCTGTAACAATTTTCGATAAAGATTGGCGAGTAGAATCCACAGTACTTATTTGTGACCGTGCAACCAGTTTGCGCCAAAGGACCACGTTTCGGAGCAGAACCCGACCGATGAGAATTTCAATTTTCGCGTTAGCTGCGTTCGCGCTAGCCTCTGCTAGTTGCTTCGCTCAGCGGATTCCCTCCCAGCCCAACCGTGCAGCGTGTCAACGGCCTGCTCCCGGCAGCATCGTCACCGAGCCTGCTGAAATTCGCAGCCATAACGGCGTCCTGAAGGCCGATTTGACTTACGTCGACTTCACCGCGCCGAATGGGCAGGAAGAATATTGCTACCTTTCGAAGCACGGCAACGAGGCCCCGACGCTTCGCGTCAAGCCCGGCGACCTGCTCATTCTGCGCCTGAAGAATGAGCTGACTCCTCTGCCGGATCCAGCAGGGAACTCGACTGTGCAAGGTCCCGCCGCACCGGCTGGCAATTCCCGCGTAACCCCTATGGCCATGCGCGTTTCTGCGCCTTGCGCCAGCGCTACCATGACACCTCTGTCAACGAATCTTCACTTTCACGGATTGACCGTGCCGCCAACCTGCCACGAAGACGATGTGCTCCGCACTATGGTCCAGCCCGGTTCCGCGTCGTTTGAATACAAATTCCGTATCCCCCTCGACCAGCCGCCGGGCCTTTATTGGTATCACCCACACGTCCATGGTTTTACGAACGCCCAGGTCCTCGGCGGCGCCTCCGGCGCACTTATCATTGAAGGCATCCAGCGCGTCAATTCCTTACTGGCAGGCCTGCCCGAACGCCTTTTCATTGTCCGTGATCAAAATCTGGTCCATCCGGACGCTCAACCGGTTCAGTCCGGTAACGTCCCTCCGCCCATCGTGCTCCGCGATCCCGAGGGTGATATTCTGAATTCCGGAACTGGCGGCGGCAAGCCCGCAAAGGACCTTTCCATCAATTTCGTTCCTGTGCCGTTTCCGGATTATCAGCCCGCGCGAATCCTCATCCGCCCGGCGCAAAGAGAGTTCTGGCGTGTCCTCAACGCCTCCGCGATCACCTATCTCGACCTCCAATTGCTCGTTGACAATGTGCCGCAACCAGTTGGCGTGGTCGCGCTCGACGGTATTCCCATCGACGAAGACAGCAACGCGCCCGGAACACACGCTGCGGCAGACAAAAACCGCGTACTTTGGGAAAGCCATATTTTTCTGCCGCCCGCCGGGCGCGCCGAGTTCATCTTCAATGGCCTGCCTGCAGGAGCACACGCCAGCTTTGTCACCCGTACCGTCGATACAGGCCCAGCAGGAGAGAACGATCCCACCCGGCCATTGGCAACAATCACAGTTTCACTGACAGCGCCCGAACTAGCATCCCGATTACCCGTTGCGCGGACTCCTCTCCCGCACCTTGCATTTGCCTGGCTCGGCGATGTCAAACCTGTTCGCACTCGCAGGCTGTATTTCTCCGAAGTCCCGCAAGACCCCAAAGATCCCAACAGTCCCACGGTATTCATGCTGACCGTCGAGGGACAAAAGCCGGTGCCCTATAATCCACATTCGAGGAAGCCCAATATCATCGTCCACCAGGGCGACGTCGAGGATTGGATCGTCGAGAATCGCACCCGCGAATTGCATGCTTTCCACATCCACCAGATTCACTTTATGCTGCTTGACTGGAACGGTGTTCCCGTCGCCGAGCCGTTCCTACGCGACACCGTCAACGTGGCCTACTGGGACGGCAAAAGCCCTCAGTATCCCAGCGTCAAACTGCGCATGGATTTTCGTGATCCCAGGATTGTTGGCGCCTTTGTCTACCATTGTCACCTTCTCGAACACGAAGACGGCGGCATGATGGGGACGATCCTCGTCACTCGCAAAGTTTCGCACCATACTGCTTCCAGTGCCCCTGCCAGCTCAGGCCGCTTTCGGGGCAGCAAAGTCGTCACTTCAGCGAAATTTTAACTGCCTCTCATGAAGCATTAACAGCACTCGCGTATCCACATGAACGCAGGGGCTGCCCAAACGCTCACGGGATTCGAGGACACACGACACCCGGGAGCGGCTGATTCACCCCTAATTTCGCAACAGGAGGATATATGATTCGAAACCATCGCCCTCGCCCGCTTCGATTTCTCGCGGTGAGCTCATTGTTACTGTTCTGCATCGGCAGTCTCGTCAACGGACAGGAAAAGAATTCCGCCGATAACGCCCAGACTGTGACGCCGATCAAACACATCATCATTCTCTTTCAGGAG
>JASHRN010000228.1 GCA_030037335.1 Candidatus Acidiferrales bacterium
TCGTTGTCGTCGAGCTCGAAAATCGCACCATTGGCCTCATCGTGAACGCCGCATCAGAGGTACTCAAGATCCCTCCTTCCGATATCGAGCCGCCCAACTCCGTCTTTCTGAATGGTGAAGTGGATTACGTGACCGGCGTCGGAAAATTAAAGGATCGGTTGGTTATTCTTCTCGATTTGAACAAGCTGCTCAGCAGCAACGAAATGCGGCGCCTCGACGACGTCACATCGCCCGTCGAACACTTGGTCTAATGGTCTAAGCGTGAACATCAGGCTGCGGATAGCGAGAAAACAGTCAAAATGGCGACCCTAACACTTCCGGTCCCGCTCACAGAGCCTGAGCTTAAGCTTCTCCAGACTCTTGTCTACCAAGAATGCGGAATGTGCTTCGATGAGCATCGCATCCATTTTCTCTGTGATCGCCTGCAGCGGCGACTCAAAGCCTGCAACATGGATTCTTTCTACAACTACTACCGCCTGCTCACCAGTCACAATGGGAAAAAGGAACTGGCGGCCTTGCTTGAGAATCTTACCGTTAATGAGACCAGTTTCTTCCGCAACTTGCCGCAGCTCGAACTATTCTCCAAAGTCATTCTGGAAAATCTGCTTCACCGGAAACAAGAACGTCGCGATTTTTCGCTCCGTCTTTGGAGCGCTGGTTGCTCTACGGGTCAAGAACCCTACACCATGGGCATCGAAGTCTGCGATGCGCTCGCTTACTACTATTTGCGCAATCCGCTGCCCTCGCCCAAGCCGCTCGTTCCGCCCCCCTGGAAAGTCGAAATCGTTGCTTCGGATATCAGCTACTCCGCATTGCTGCAAGGCGAGCAAGCGCTCTATTCGGAACCGCAGATGGAAACCGTCGATTACACCTGCCGTTTGCGATACTTCGACAAGCAGGGCGACAAATATGCCGTCAAGCCTGCGCTAAAGAGCCTCGTACAGTTTGACTTCCACAATCTCAAAACGGAATTCCTGCCACAGCGCAACGATATTATTTTCTGCCGCAACGTCATGATCTATTTCGATGAAGCCGAACAGAAACGCCTTATCGAAAAATTCTATCGCTGTTTGAATCCCGAGGGCTTTTTGTTCGTCGGCCACGCGGAGAGCCTTTTTGGACTCACAACCAAATTTAAAATGGTTCATCAGAACAATGGCACCGCCTATCAGCGCCTCGAGGTCCCCGCATGAACTTCTTCGACGAGGATCGAGCCGCCGAGCTGCGCGACCTGTTCTTTGAAAGCGCCGAGGAATTGCTTCAGCAGATGAATGAGGCCGGTCTGGCGCTTGAATCCCACCCAGATGACGCCGAAATCATTCGCCGCATCCGGCGCACCGTCCATACTCTTAAGGGCGATTCCGCCGCATGCGGCTTCCGCGAACTGAGCACTCTAGCGCATGAAATGGAAGATGCGCTCCATCCCGATGCCTTGCGCCGCATACAGGGCTCCGTCGTCGAGGTTGTATTCAGCGCAGCCGATACATTTCAAGCGATGCTCGCTGCATACCGCCTGAATGTAGCCCCTCCTCTTGGTGAAGAGCTTCGCGAGCACATCCGTCAGATCGCTAAAGGTCCAAGAGAAGCGCCGCCCGGAGTTGCCACGCTTCCAGAATCTGCCCGGAAATTTGACTGGACTGAAACCCAGCACCAACGCATTGCCGAATCCCTCGGTCGCGATCTCCCTGTCTACAATATCGGACTGGAGATTGACCCGGCGACCGGCATGCATGCGGCCGGTTTTCAGCTCGTGCGCAATGTTCTTCAAAACGTCGGCACAATCCTTGCAATCTATCCCATTGATGCTGCCGCTGCAGAATACGCCTCCCACATTGAGGCCGCCCTTGCCACCGATGTTCCTGAGCACGTGCTCGCCACGAAATGCAACATCCCTTCGGTCGTCTCCCGTGTAACTCTGGAGCGTATTTCCGAGGCGCAGCAGCCGTCGCAGGATGTCTTGGATGTGCTCCTTCAAGCCGAAGCGAGAGCTTCTGGATCTGCAATTCCTGCGCCGCCGAATGTCTCACCGGAGAAACTGGAAGAACATGAGGAGCACGAACGGCCTGTCGCAATGACGTCTCGATTGACTTCAGACCAAACTCTGCGTGTAGATGCCGAGCGCATCGATGCCGTCCTCAATCTCGTCGGTGAGTTGATCATTGGGAAGTCAATGCTTCACCGCACGATCATCGAATTCGACAAAAGTCATGCCAAAGACCCGCTGCGCGGTCGTTTCGCGGATGCCCTCGCGCTCCAATCCCGCGTTCTCGAAGAACTTCAGCGTTCCGTAATGAAAATTCGGATGGTCCCCGTAGAGCATCTCTTTCGCCGCTTTCCACGGTTAGTTCGAGATGTTGCGAAGGCTCTCGATCGAGAGGTTGTGTTGACTTTTTCCGGCGAAGACACTGACCTGGATAAGGGCATTCTCGACGCACTTGCTGAGCCACTCGCTCACCTGGTTCGTAACGCTGTCAGCCACGGCATCGAGACCCCCGGTGAGCGCCAAGCGGCTGGGAAAAAACCATGCGGGACCGTACACCTGAGCGCCTACCACCAGGGAAATCAAATCGTCATAGAAGTTTCCGATGATGGCCGAGGCATCCTGCGCGAGAAACTTATTCAAAGAGCGATTGAGCGTGGCACGATTTCGGCAACCGATGCTGCCAAGCTCAGTGAGGCCGAGGCGGCGCGATTAATTTTCGAGCCCGGCCTCAGTACCGCCGATCAAGTCAGTGAGGTCAGCGGCCGTGGTGTCGGTATGGATATTGTCGCAACGGCAATCGAGCGTCTGAAGGGCACAATCGAGCTGGAAAGCACGCCCGGCTCCGGCACGAAATTCCGGATACTCGTACCTCTGACTCTCGCCAGTATTCAGGCCCTTCTCTTCTGCGTTAGTGGGCGCCTCTACGCCGCGCCCATCGCCAACGTGGTCGAGATAACCCGCATTACGCGTGCTGAAATCCATCATGTGGACAACAAGAGAGTCATTCGTCTTCGAGACCAGTTGCTTACATTGATCTATCTTGACGATGCCCATCCTGCTCTGGCAGCTAACAAGCTTTTCGTCGTTGTGATTGGGGCTGGTGAACGGAAATTCGGCCTCGTCGTGGATGCCCTCATGGGCGAGGAGGAGTTGGTCATTAAAGCTCTAGATGACCGGCTCGCTTCATCTGATGTGATTACCGGCGCTTCGATTCTCGGCGATGGCACCGTCGTTCTGATTCTCAATATTTCCGCCCTCGCCGGCCGTCTCGGTCGTCAGCCTGCCCTCGGAGCCATCGCATGAGTGAACCCGTTCGCGTGCTTGTTGTGGACGATTCCGCATTGATGCGGAAACTTATTCCGCAAGTCCTGGAAAAGGATGGTTCCATAAAGGTTATCGGCACAGCCATGGATGGTTCCTTTGGACTGAAGAAAATCGAGGAACTGAAACCGAACGTCGTCACGCTCGATCTCGAGATGCCGCGAATGAACGGCATCGAAATGATGCGCGAAATCACTCGTCGTTATCGAGTGCCGGTTATCCTATTCAGCGCCCACTCCCGCGAGGGGGCGCGGGAGACACTGAAAGCTCTGGCGCTCGGGGCATTTGATTTCGTCACCAAACCCGCCAATGCCGCCGCGGGGAATTTACAAGCGATTGCTCAGGAGCTCGCCCTCAAGATTAAGGCCGCTGCAATTTCCGGTATTCCGAAGATGATTGCAGAAATCCCCCCCGCTCGCTTGAAAGCACGCCTGCCGAATGGCCAGCAGTTTCGCCACGCCACGCGCGTCGTCGCCGTTGGAGTCTCTACGGGCGGACCCAATGCGCTCGAATACTTGCTCTCGCAATTGCCCGCGGATTTTGCGGGATGTTTGCTGATCGCTCAGCACATGCCCGCAGGTTTCACCGAAATGCTTGCCAAGCGACTCGACGAATGCTCCGCTCTTCAAGTCCGTGAGGCTTGTTCTGGAGATCAACTATTTGCCGGACACGCCCTTGTTTGCCCTGGCAATCGCCACCTGCTCGTTCGCAATACCCCTCATGGATGCATTGCCGTGGTTTCCGATTCCCCTCGCATCAACGGACATCGCCCATCCGCCGATATTCTCTTCCGCTCGATTGCCAAGGAATTCGGCGCCCGGGCCATTGCATTGTTGATGACCGGCATGGGCGACGACGGCGCTGAAGCGATCGGCATGGTCAAAGACGCTGGAGGATTGGCGCTTGTGCAGGATTTCGGCTCGTGTGTGGTCGACAGCATGCCTCGAAGCGCCGTTACACGAGGACACGTTAGCCGCGTCGTTGACCTCGAGGCGCTGCCCGATTTTCTTTACGCCCAGTGCGCGGAAGACTCTTCCGGTGCTGCGCAACATCGAGGGACGGTCGCTCAAACCCATTAGCAATGCCAAGCGAAATTAGTTGGAAGGAGATGGCCATGAAATCATTTGCTCCATTGACGCGAAGAGAGGATAGCCAGCCGGTCCGTTATCTCGTTGTGGACGACTCCGTCTTCGCCAGAAAAAACCTCGGGAAGATGATCAACACTTTTGGCGGTGAAGTTGCCGGCGAGGCTGGCGACGGCTGCACCGCCATCACCGAATTCGAGCGCACGAGGCCCGACATCGTCCTGATGGATATCACTATGCCGCAGATGGAGGGCATCGAGGCCGTTGAACGCATCGTCCGCCAGCATCCGGAGGCGCGTATCGTGATGGTCTCGTCGGTCGGCTATCAGGACAATATACTAGCCGCACTCCAAAAAGGCGCCCGCCACTTTGTACAGAAACCCGTAAAGCCTGATGTCCTGTACGAAATCATTCGCTATGTACTCACGGACGAAGACGCGCACAAACAACCCGCGCCTGCAGGAGAAGCATGCTCATGAAGATGCAGCTCATTCAACCTTTCATCAGCGCCGCAGACTGCGTCTTGGCATCCACGCTTCAGGGTCCGGCAAAGATCGGCGACTTGAGCATGGACGAAGGCGGCTCCCTTCTGCATGGACCCGCAGTTCGCATCGTCATTCACGGCGAAATCGAAGGCTGCATTATTGTCGATATGGCACCGGAGACCGCCGCCCGCGTTGCGACTACGCTCGCTGGCGAAGACATCGAATCTTCCGATCAACTCATCAGCGAAACTGTCTTCGAGTTGGCGAACATGATGATCGGAAATGCCGTCACCCTCCTGAATGACCACGGCTATCAATTTAAGGTTCTTCCGCCTGAAAAGCACATCCAAAACAAGAATGTGCAAAGCCGGACCGACATGGAGGAGACCGCCATTTATTTCGAGACTTCCTGTGGCCGTATTTTCCTGAATATCTGCATGCGCTATAACCCTCGCCCACGAAGCGACCGCATGTCCATGTTGACTCACTAAAGAACCAACTGTTTAGGCTGGCGTATCTTTCCGCAAGTATTTCGCCCCGTGCCGGTAAAGTCCCGCCGTCGGCAGCGCCCGAACGTGTACTACAACCGCCGGCACGAACACGTTCGCCATTCCTGGTGTGTACGGCACGGCAACCTCCACCTGTGCCCCCTCCTG
>JASHRN010000229.1 GCA_030037335.1 Candidatus Acidiferrales bacterium
TACGAATTATGACTTCCCATTGATTGGCTTGCTGGGGATGGTCACTGAAGTGAACGCGCAATACAACAATCAGGCCAATTCCAACGGATCGGCCACCGCGCTGGCGCAAGGCACTCCCATCGCTCGGCACTTCGAGATGCACGAAGGCGAGTTGTATGCGCAGGACTCCTTCAAGATCAAGCCGAATTTGACCTTCAACTACGGTTTGCGTTACGAGCAGATTACCCCGCCGTGGGAAACCGACGGCCAGGAAAGCGCCCCAACTCAGGATCTGGGCACGTGGTTTGGAAACCGTGGCATTGGTCAGGTCAATGGGGTGCCGTCAAATGCGTCTCCGGTTATCACATTCGACGTCGCCGGGCGCTCCAATGGCAAACCCGACTTCTGGGCTACAGGCAACGATTTTGCCCCACGTTTCTCAATCGCTTGGTCGCCTGAACCGAGCCAGGATTGGCTCAAGAGGTTCGTCGGTAGTGGCGACAAGACCGTCATCCGCGCCGGTTTCGGCAAATATTACGATCATTTTGGGCAATCGATGATTGAAACCTTCGATACCAGCGGCGGCGAGTTTGGGCTTTCCGCAAACCTCGTCAATCCGGCAAACATTGAGAATGACGCCTCCTCCGCTCGGTGGGCACCCATCCCGGGGCAGCCGCTGACGTCCGCGGTTAACAATATTCCAGACATCAATCCGTCGACAGGCACTCCTTACGTCGATCCCCAGGGAAATCCTCTTTTTACTCCCGAGCCCGCGATCGGTTTCCCAGCTACGTTGCCGCCGGGGAATTTCTGTATCTGCTGGGGTGTAGATTCTTCCCTCAAGACGCCATATTCCTACGCCCTGGATTTCTCCATTTCCAGGGAACTGCCCCATAACATGGCGATTGAGGTAGCGTACGTAGGCCGCCTCGGCCACAATATCTTGCTGCAGAGTGATTTGGCTCAGCCGCTGAACCTGAGAGACCCCAAGTCCGGAATCACCTATTATCAGGCTGCATCTGTCTTGGCGACTTTGGGAAGAGCCAAAACCAATCCTGCGAACGTGACCTCTTCAACCATCGGTCCCACTGGCGCATATTGGAATGACCTGTTTAGCCCCCCAGCGGCCGGTGACGAGTATAACGTTGCTGGAACAGTCGGCTCCTCAGAGTGCGGAGGGCAGACGCTCAATCCCACGGCAGATCCCGTAACGGCGATCTATGACACGTACCTCTGCAGTCGCGACAATGAGACTGACGCGCTCTTTATCTATGATGTACTCGGAATTGAAAGCCAGAACAACCCGAACAACGTCTACTTTGCGAAAACCGGAGAATACACTTGGTTTGACAGCCAATACTCTTCGCTGTTTGCATGGCGCTCCCAGGGCTGGTCACACTATAACTCCATGCAGGTGACCTTCAAGAAGCAGATGTCCCAGGGGCTCTCATTCAATGTCAACTACACCTATTCCACTTCCTTCGATTTGGCTTCCGACGCGGAGTCTGTTGGTGAGTGGGGTGCTCTCAGTGGCGACGTCGTCAATCCGTGGATGGGCAATCAATTGAGTGGCCCGTCCGACTTTGACCTTCGCCACCAAATCAACGCTCAGTACATTTGGCAGCTTCCCTTTGGTCAGGGCCGCCCATTTGCCAGCCATATTGGCAAGGGTCTCGATGCGGTCATCGGTGGCTGGGAGCTTTCCGGACTCACTCGCTGGTCCAGCGGCTTCCCGGTTAGCGCCGGAACTTGTTACTGTTTCCCGACCAACTGGCAGCTCACCGGAGATGCTATGTCCACTTCGCAGGTCAGTGGCGGCCATTACAGTGTCGCTTCACAGCCCGGTGCTGCCGTTAGTTACAACATCTTCAGCGATCCGGCGACAGTCTTCAACGACCTCAGCGTGCCCCTTCCAGGCGAGTCAGGATCACGAAATCCCTTCCGTGGCGACGGCTTCCTGAACACGGATATGGAGCTTGGTAAGGTTTGGAAAATGCCCTATAACGAAAGCCATAGCCTGAAGTTCACTGCGGATATGTTCAACGTATTCAATCAAAATCGCTTTGACGTTCAGAGCCTGTCTCTGGCAATCGACGAACAAGATACGTTCGGCGATTACAGTCGGCTGCTGACTTTGCCACGCGTCATGCAGTTCGGTTTGCAGTACAACTTCTAAGCGAAAGCGTTATCCCAGCCACACGATGAAAGGGCCCCTTTCGGGCCCTTTCATTTTTGGTAGCACCCTCCACGCTCCCGTCTGTTACGCTGCGAGCGCTCCTTTAACCATTTTGGTGGTATGAGGTCAGGTTGTAGGGGCAGACATTCTTCGTCGGCCCGGGCTTCCGAGTCGCGCTACCCCGCCTGGGCTGCCAGTCTGTGCTTGGCCAAATTGGAGCTAGCTTTTCTTCGCTTTAGTCTCGGCTGGGGTCCAACTTCGCCAAAGTGGTATTTTGAAGTCAGAGCGAGGCATAGCGAATAAAAAGAGAATAGGTTTCTGATCGCAGCTGAAATTATTAGAAATTCTATTAAGTGGCTGATTACAAAGGTGATGGCAATTTCTAATCGTAAACTTTTGTGCGCTTCTTGCACTCCGGTCGTTGTTGCGGAGCGCATTTTTCGCGCTCTATATCAGCTTTTTGGTGCAGGCGTTTCTGCCTTCAACTTGTCGTTTAACTCGTCGAGCTGCTTCTGTAAATCATCGGCTTTCTTCTGCGCGGCATCCACAGCCTGCTGTTTGGCGCTGACCTGGCTCTTGTCCGCGTCCAGTTTGGCCTGACCTTGCTGGTTGGAAGCATAGTCGGGCGTGCTGTAGAACTGGTCTGAATCCAGCTTGTATTCGCGCTGCGCCAGGTCCAAGTCCGTCTTCGCGCTGTCGAGGTCCTTCTGCGCCGCAGCCAGGTCCGCGGTAAGCTTGTCCTTGTCGGTACTCGGATCCGCCGGATCAGCAACAGCTTGTGGGTCTGCGGTCGCCGCATTTCCCGCAGGGGAACTTGCTGTCGGCTGCCCTACGACGTTGACAGTGGCCGACGTGGGCAGGTTGTCGTTTGTCCACACCACCGGCGCCTTGGCGGCCTGCTTCTGCTGTTCCTTGGCCTTCTGCGCCGCCTCCGCCACGGATTGACTTTTCTGTTGTGCGATGCATAGCGCCGGCATGCTCGCGAGACACACCCAAGCGCCCGCCACAATACTCATTCGTGTGATGTTCATTTGCGCGCCTCTGCTATTTCTTTTTCTTTTTTGATGCTAATCCTCATCGGCGGGGATGGAAAGCTGGTCGCATGCACAAGCCTCGAAAAAGTCACCTGTACCTCGGGCAGGTTGTACTGCCAGCCCCAACGGATTTCAGCCGCCAATTCAGTGCGTTTTCATCGGCCTTGTAGTTCTGGCGGCAGCGAAGGATAATCCGTTGCTCGAATCATGACGATTCCATCGATGAGATTTGCTCCGCATTTCTGCAAGCGTGCGTCCCCGTTGATTCTTGTTCTGCTTGTCTTGCTTTGTTCACTCGCGGGAATAGCGCAGGCGCAAAGCAGCGCCGCTGGTCAAAATTCGCTGACTGCACAAGCGCAATCTCCGAACCAAAATACGCAAGAGATAAAGGCCTATTCGCTCCCGCGAGAGCTTTACGCGAAAGCGGTGAAGTATTCGCGGGCGCAATACATTTTGTATTTTGCCGGATTTGCGTGGGGAGTGATCGTGTTGCTGCTGGTGCTGGCGTGGCGGCTTGCGCCGAAATATCGCGACTGGGCGGAGCGCGCTACGAAAGTCCGCTTTCTTCAGGCGGTGATTTTCGCGCCAATTTTATTGCTGACAATTGCAGTGCTGGAATTGCCGGTAGATATTTACGGACACTGGCTTTCGCGCAACTATGGAATTTCTATCGAAGGCTGGACTTCGTGGATCGGCGACTGGGCGAAGAATCAAGGATTGAGTTTCATTTTGGGGATATTTCTGGTTTGGATTCTGTACGCAATTATCCGGCGGAGCCCGCGGCACTGGTGGCTGTATTTCTGGCTTGCGGCGCTTCCGATTTTGTTCTTCGTGATTTTTCTCAGTCCTACGGTGATCGATCCGATGTTCAACCGATTTGAGCCGCTGCAAAAAACAGATCCGCAACTGGTGACCGCGCTCGAGGAAGTGGTGCATCGTGCCGGAATGAATATCCCTCCCGATCGAATGTTTCTGATGAAGGCGAGCGAAAAAACCAACGCGGTGGACGCGTACGTCACGGGCATCGGCTCTTCAAAGCGCGTGGTAGTGTGGGATACAACGATTCAGAAAATGACGGTGCCTGAGACGATGTTTGTCTTCGGCCATGAAATGGGGCATTACGTTTTGAACCACGTTTACAAGGGGCTGGTTTTTGGCGCGCTCCTGGCGCTGGTGCTGCTTTACGTTGGTTTCCGTGCGGTGCTCTGGACGCTTGGGCGACGCAGCAGCGGCTGGGGGATTCGCAGCGTTGACGATTGGGCTTCGTTGCCCGTTCTGTTGCTATGGCTGACGATACTTGGATTTTTTGCATCGCCCATCGGGGATAGTTTCAGCCGTCACATTGAACATCAGGCGGATCAGTACGGACTGGAAGTGACGCACGGGCTTTTTCCAAATTCAAAGCAGGTAGCGGCGCAGGCCTTTGAGATTTTGGGCGAGGTGGATTTGGCAGATCCGAATCCGAATCCATTTATCAAGGTTTGGCTTTTCAGCCATCCACCGCTGGGGGAGCGCGTGGAATTCGCGTTGACTTACGATCCGTGGGCCGAAGGCAAAGAGCCAGAATTCGTCAAGAACCGATAAACAGATTTTGAACCTGCGTAGGATTTCTTCATTGCATATTTCATGGCAAATCTGATTTTCATTGAGCAAATTGCCGCTCCGGCGAAGATTGTCGGGGCCTTTTTTGTTCCGCACCGCATGGGTGCGTGGTACGGGCGCGAGCTCGATTTGCAATTTGAAGTGCAGGGCGGCGCGATTGAATTCCGCAGCGGAGTCAAAGTGCGTTTGACGGGCAGAATTCGCAAACATGAGATAACGCATACAGCGGTGGTGACGCAATTCGAGCGGGGGCGCGTGCTGGAGTGGCAATTTCAGGACGCATATGGAGTGCGCGGAAAACAGCGGTGGGAAATCAGCGAGGCTGGCGAAGGAACGCGCGTGGAAATGCGCGATGTTTATGAAATGCCGAGCGCGCTAGGCCGCGCTATGGATTGGCTGCTGACGCGGCATGCGGTAGCGCAGCGAGACCGGCGCGAACTGAAGCGGCTAAGGAGGCTAGTGGAGCATTCAGGGATCCCGCCGGCACAAGAGCCAACCTAAGAAGGCCAAAAAGCAAAGAACACGGCAACTATTCGACGATAATACGCAGGAATTTCTTCTTGCCAACGCGAACGGTGTACGTTGCAGAATGGCTCAAATCTAACTTTGCGGATGGGTCGCGAACGCCTTCATCGTTAACGTCAAACCCGCCTTGCTTCATGAGCCGCTCAGCTTCCGCAGCCGATGACACAAATGCGAAGCCATGCAAGAGGCTCGACCATTTTTGGATATTGGTCAAAGGACCTGTGATCGTTCCCTTTCGCAGATTGGGTCCGGTTTTGCGTTCAACGCTGATGACATTCCCTTGCAGCTTTAGGTGAATCTCCTCTATCTCGGATGGTGCTTGACGGTTGCGGAAGACGCGCTGAAATTCGTCGCGAGCGGCGTTCGCAGCGGCTTCGCCGTGGAAACTGGCAATGATGGTGTGGGCGAGCTGCATTTTTGCGTCCATGGGATGCAAAACGCCGGTGCGGACTTCTTCCTTCAGGCGAACAATGACGCGTTCCTCAAAATCGGTGAGAAGTTCGTAGTAAGACCACATCAACTCGTCCGAAATGGACATGAGCTTGCCGAACATTTCGTTGGGCGGCTCGCTGATGCCAATGTAATTGCCGAGGCTTTTGGACATTTTCTTTACGCCGTCGAGGCCAACGAGAATCGGCATGGTGAAGGCCACCTGCGGCGCAAGGCCGTATTCGCGTTGGATTTCGCGGTGGACGAGGAGATTGAACTTCTGCTCGGTGGCGCCGAGCTCGACGTCGGATTGGAGCTGGACGGCGTCGAGAGCAGTCAGCAAAGGATAGAGCAATTCGTGGATAGCAATGGACTGAGGCTTCGCCAAGCCGGAAATCCCCCGCCTTAGCGCGTCAAGCTTTCGATCCGACTCTGGTGGTTCTGAACCGTGCTGCCGTCCTGGCTTCACCAAGCCGGAAATCCCCCGCCTTAGTTCCTCCCACTTCCGCCCTGACTCTAGGCGCGAACGAAAATCCTCGCGCTCTAGCATCCGGGCTAGCGGGTATTTTCCGCAGAGCCGGATGACTTCATAGCTCGTAAGTTTGCCGAGCCATTCGCTGTTGTAACGGACTTCAGTTTTGTCGCGGTCGAGGATTTTGAAAACCTGATCGAGATAGGTTTTTGCGTTAGCGTCGACTTGCTCGCGCGAGAGCGGCGGACGGGTCTCGGACTGTCCGGTGGGATCACCGATCATGGCGGAAAAATCGCCGATCAAGAAAATCGCGGTGTGGCCCATATCCTGAAAGTGTTTCAGCTTGCGAATGACGACGGTGTGGCCGAGGTGAATGTCCGGCGCTGTGGGATCAACTCCTAGATAAACGCGCAGAGGTTTGCCTGTTTTTGCCGACTGTTCGAGTTTGGCCTTTAATTCATCTTCGCGAATGATTTCCGCTGCACCTTTGCGCAGATAGGCGAGCTGCTCTTCCACACTTTTTTGCTGCTGAGCCGGTTTTTGTTTTGCGTCAGGCACGCGAGCGCACAGCCTCCTGAAGGATGACGCGGCGGCCGTCGATGCGATAGCGGCCTTCCAGCACGATTCGAACGGCTTCGGAATAAATGCGATGCTCCTCTGCCAGGATGCGCGCGGAGAGCGAGTCGACGGTGTCTGCGTCTTCGACCGGAACGACGGCCTGTAAAATGATCGGTCCCGCATCGAGATTTTCATCCACAAAATGCACCGTGCAGCCGGCGAATTTCACGCCATGTTCGAGCGCCTGGCGCTGGGCTTCGAGGCCGGGGAACGCCGGGAGGAGCGAAGGATGAATGTTAAGGATGCGACCACGAAAAGCGTGCACAAAGGAACTGGAAAGCAGGCGCATGTATCCGGCGAGGCAGACCAAATCGATTTTCTTTTCGTTGAGAACAGCGATGACCTGGCGGTCAAAGGTTTCGCGCTCGAGGCCCCTGGATGGAATCACACGGGCGTCGATGCCACGGGCGCGGGCGCGTTCGATTCCAGCCGCGCCTTCCCGATGGCTGATAACGA
>JASHRN010000026.1 GCA_030037335.1 Candidatus Acidiferrales bacterium
CGGCATTGGGAAGCACTCGCCCCCAGAGATAAGGCAGGTCAACGGTATAAAAAGAGTGCCCGGAAGAAAGGCCGAGCACTTCGAGCTCGGCAAGCTCGAGCGGAACGGTCGTGACGACAAGAGTGAGTTTTGGCTCGGCATGCGAGAGGCCCGTCAGTTCGAGAGAAAAAGCATTCGTAGCCAGGATGGCGTGGGCAGCGCGAACTTCCCTTCCCTGAACGGACAAAATAAGCGAGTTGCTCGAGGCGCAGGCGTTTTCTACCGGCGCATTTTCGATGATCGATGCGCCGGAGCGCTCCGCAGCATAGGCCAAGCCAGCAACAAGTTTGCCGGGGTCGAGAGTGCCACCGGGAAGCTCGTCGGTGACGCGGAGATTGCCGGAGTCCTGCCAGTCAATCGGAGAATTGGCGATAGGATTACTGCGGCCGATCTCCCATGCGCCGGGCAGTTGCAGATCGCAATCGATGGCGAGATCGCGCAGAATCGAGGAAAAACCGGCCAGAACGTCGCCGAGGCCGGGAAGATCGCCAGCAGCAGTTTCGGCGAGGACCATTCCGCCCGTGCGTCCGCTTGAACCGGAGCCGATGGTTTGAGCTTCGAATACAGCGACGGTCTTTGAGGGGTCCAGACGGCGCAACCACGCGGCGGCAGCCAGTCCCGCGAAGCCGCCGCCGACAACCGCGACGTCGACCTGATCAGGAATCGGGTGCGACAACGGATGGAAGTCGATTTTCCAGGGAGGCTGGCCCCAATGCGAGCGGGCTCTGCCGAGTTGAACGGGCGAAGACAATTACGGCTCCATTGCACTTCAAGAAGTTCGATGCAATTCGCAAGTTGCACGTCGCCAACGCGACGGAACGCGCGGAGAAAGCGCATTGCGCCGGGCGAATATCTGTGACATAACGAACGGCCAAAGAATCGGCCATGTCCCAACGGCTAATAAGATGAAATTCACACTCCTCGATTGGTCCGCGATCCTCGGTTACCTGGTCATCACGCTGCTGCTGGGAATTTATTTCCGGCGGCGGGCAAGTGCCAGCACGGAAGAATATTTTGTTTCGGGACGCGATGTGAAGTGGTGGCTGGCGGGCACGTCGATGGTAGCGACGACGTTTGCGGCAGACACGCCGCTGCTGGTAGCAGGGTTGGTTTACACGCAGGGAATCGCGGGCAACTGGCTGTGGTGGGCGTTTCTGCTGTCGGGAATGATGACCGTGTTTCTGTTTGCGCGGCTGTGGCGGCGCTCCGGGCTGATGACCGATGTGCAGTTCGCGGAAATTCGCTACGCGGGAAAGCCGGCGGCTTTTTTGAGGGGATTTCGCGCCGTTTATCTGGGCCTGCTGATGAATTGCCTGATTCTGGGATGGGTGACGAAGGCGATGATTGGAATCATCGCCACAACGATGGGTCCGACGATGCAAGGCTGGCGTTTCCTGAACGGATTTCAGCGGGTGATGATTGCGATTTTCGGGCACATGTTTTCGGGAGTGAACGGACAGGCGCTGATTCTGTGCATTTTTTTCCTGATTCCGTTCACGGGGATTTACGTTTCGCTAGGCGGGCTGCGCGGCGTGCTGTGGACGGACATGTTTCAGTTTGTGCTGAAGATGGGAATTGTGATTGTGGTGGCGTATTTCGGAGTGGTCGGCGCGGGCGGGATGACGCACATGCTGGCGAAAATCGAGGCGATGCGCGCGAGCAATGGAGGCGGGGATCCGCTGGCGTTTCTGCCGGATTTTTCGCACGGGTTTTCCAGCGAGACGCTGTGGACGCTGCCGGTGATTACGTTTGTGACGTATCTCGGAATTCAATGGTGGGCGTTCTGGTATCCGGGAGCGGAGCCGGGTGGCGGTGGATACATCGCGCAGCGAATTTTCAGCGCGAAAGACGAGAAGCAGGGATTGTATTCGGTGCTGTGGTTCAACATCGCGCATTACGCGGTGCGGCCGTGGCCGTGGATTTTGACGGCGCTGGCGGCGATTGTCCTGTATCCCGGACTGGCGCATCCCGAGACGAGCTACATGATGATCGTGAACGACTACGTGCCGCATGCGTTGCGCGGAATCATTCTGGCAGGATTCCTGGCGGCGTTCATGTCCACGATTGCGACGCAATTGAACTGGGGCACTTCATACCTAGTGGAAGACGTCTACCGCCGGTTCATTCGCACAAAAGCGAAAGAACGGCATTATGTGCGCGTATCGCAGGTAGTGACGTTACTGCTGGTGGTCTGCACGGGATATGTGGCGGCGCATCTGGGGTCGATTCGTTCCGGATGGGAAGACGTGCTGCAACTCGGCGCAGGCACAGGAGCCGTTTACATTTTGCGGTGGTTCTGGTGGCGAATTAATGCGTGGAGCGAAATTTCAGCGATGGCGTCGTCGCTCGTAATCACGGGCTTGCTCGATTTCAAGGATCTATGGATGGCGCTGCTGCACCGACCGACGGCGTTTTCGGGTGACGCCACGGTGCTCTTTGCGAAAAATGCGCTGACCACGACGCTGATTACGACGATTGTGTGGGTGGTGGTCACGTGGATGACCCAACCGGAGCCGAAGGAAATTTTGGTTTCATTCTACCGGCTGGTGCGGCCGCAGATCACCGGATGGAAGCCGATTGCGGCGCTGGCTCCGGAAGTGCCGGAGACGAGGGACCTGGCGCGGAATTTGCGGTGCTGGGTGCTGGGATGCGTGATGGTCTACGGGGCGCTCTTCGGCGGCGGAAAACTGCTGCTGCACGACTGGACTTCGGGCGCTCTGCTTTGCGTGGTAGCTATCGTGTGTGCCTGGCTGATTACGCGCGAGTTGAGTCATGCGACGGAGATGGAAGGCGAATCGCCGCAGGCGAGCCTAGCGTCGCCTGGCAAATAAAACTGATAAATAAATTCTTCGCACTCGACCAACAAAATGACTGGACGAATGATTCTTGCGGTGGACATTGGAGGGACGAAAGTCGCCGCCGGGCTGGTGACGACTGCGGGAAAGATTGTTTCCAACGTGCGCGCGAAAATGAATGCGCATGGAAGCGCCGCAGATGGATTTGCGGCTGTGTGTGAAGCGATCGATTTGGTGTTGAAAAACGAACGCAGAGCGAATATCAGCGCGATGGGAGTGAGCGTTCCGGGATGGGTGGACGCGAACACAGGAACAGTCTTGAGCGCAGCGAATTTGCCGTCCTGGAAGAATTTTCGACTGGCAGACGAGCTTGAGAAACATTATCGAGTACCTGTGCGCGTGGCGAACGATGCAAAAGCGGCGGCGCTGGCCGAGGCAAAGTGGGGCGCGGGACGTGGATACCGGAGCGTGTTCTACGCGACGCTCGGGACGGGCGTGGGGACGGGCTTCGTGCTTGACGGACAGATCTACAGCGGAAGGCGCGGGCCGGCGGGCGAAGGCGGACACACGATCATTGATTTTCGCGGGCCGGTGTGCGGATGCGGGAAGCGAGGGTGCGCGGAGATGTACATTTCCGGACCGGCGATTGCGCGCGAAGCCCGCGAGCGCATGGCGAAAGCACCGGAAGCAAGCTCATCGGCGATGGTGAAATTGGCGGAGGGAGATGCAGCGAATGTGACGGCAGAGACGGTTGCGAAGGCGGCTGCGGCAGGAGATTCGCTGGCGAAAGAAGTGCTCGATGAGATGGCTGAGCGCCTCGCGATATGGCTGGGGAACATTATTGACTTGCTCGAGCCCGACGCGATTGTGATCGGCGGAGGATTGGCGGAATTGGCGATTTCGCTGCTGCCGAAGGTGCGGAAGAACTTGGTCGGCTGGGCGTGCAGTCCGGGGCACGAGAAAACGGCGATTGTGAAAGCGTCTTATGGCGCCGAATCGGCGCTTGCAGGCGCAGCGGCGCTGTGGTTTGCGGACGCGAAGATGCATGACGCGTCAGGCGGAAAACGAAAGATGGATCGGAAAAAGCGTTCGGCAAAATAACTTCGTTCGCGGAGGCAATCGTGCGAAAGGTGAATTGCGTGGCGGCGTTTGGATTGTTACTGGCAAGCCCTGCGTGGGCGCAGGTGACAGCGAAGGGTCAGCCGCCAAACGCGACGCGCGAGCTGACGACGATGCTGAATCAGTTCATGCGCGACGCGAGCGACAACAATCGCGCGGGCTTCGAGCGATTCTTCGCCGATGATGTGATTTACACCGGGTCGAACGGCCTGGTGCACACGAAGGCGGACATTATGCGCAGCCTGAGCGCACCAAAACCGGCGAATACGGGCGCTGAAAAGGAGAGTTTCTCCGCCCAGAATATTGTGGTGCGCGATTTCGACGATACGGCGATTGTGGCGTTTCAACTGGTAGCACACACGCAGCATGCTGGTGGCA
>JASHRN010000230.1 GCA_030037335.1 Candidatus Acidiferrales bacterium
CTTCAAGTGCAGCAGGCGCTGCCGAAAAAATGGGTGGCGACGGTCGGATATCAGGGCAGCAGCAGCCACGACCTGCTGAGAATCAAGAACCTGATTTACTTTTATCCAAAGCCATCGACTGAAATCGACAACGTTTACAGTTTTACGCCCGATACGGAAGCCAATTTCAACGCTCTGCTGGCCCAACTGCAGCACCAGTTCAGCAACGGCCTCGCAATAAATCTCAATTACACCTACAGCAAGTCGATCGACGATGTGTCTGCGGAAGGTCCGGGGTTCACGACGAACCAAACATATCCGATTGACCTTGCCACCGAGCGTGGCCCTTCGGATTTTGACGCGACGCACAACGTGAGTGCGTATGGACTGTGGAATATTCCGATTTTCCGGGATCGTAGCGGTTTCTTGGGCAAGACGCTGGGAGGGTGGCAGATTAACGGCGTTTTCGAATTTCATACCGGATTCCCGTGGACGCCAGTCGCGGACAATATCTGCCCCGTATTGGGGGCCTCCACACTCTGTCCGCTTCGGCCGATCGGATACAACGGGGGTGCAGGCGATAAACACAACACAGAGGCATTTCTGCCTCCTCCCCCGAACATGTCCACAAATCCGAATGGCAACTTTCCGAATCCGTCGACCACCTATTTCAAGTTGCAGGAGAGCGGGACGAGCCCTGATTTTCCAGGCATCGGGCGGAACGTTTTTCGCGGGCCGCGCTATTCGGATATTGACTTCAGTTTTGTGAAGGAGTTCGGGCTTCCAAATACATCTTTTATGGGCGAAGGAGCAAATCTCCAGTTCCGCGCGAATTTCTTCAATGCATTCAATAAGCTGAATTTGGCACCCTTCACGTTTGGCAGCAATTCCACTATCATCAGTTATGGCCCCGAGACGAATCCGACACCCAATTCCCTGTTCGGAACCGCAACTACAGGATTAGCTGGGCGCGTAGTCGAACTGGAGGCGCGATTTGTGTTCTAATTCTCGGTGACGTGAACCGAACAAGCAGGTTCGATCAAGCGGCTCTTGATTTGGGCGGCGCGGGCAGACGTGCCAAGCACACGAGCGTTGCGCTTGGTCTCGCTGCTGCGTGCTTGGTCGTTTTATTTCCGTCGCTGTCATTTGCCCAAGAAACCGACACTTCCAGGAGCACCGTAACAATTAACGCAAATGCGCCGACGACGCCGTTCCCGCATTTTTGGGAGCAGATGTTTGGCTCAGGACGTGCGACGCTTTCGCTGCGCGACAGCTACCGTCAGGACTTGCGTGCGGTGAAGGCCATCACGGAATTTCAATATGTGCGCTTCCACGGAATTTTCGATGATGATGTGGGACTCTACGATGAGAAAAACGGCGAGCCGGTCTACAACTTCTCGTACGTGGACCAAATTTACGATGGCCTGCTCGCGAACGGCGTTCGTCCCTACGTGGAACTCAGCTTCATGCCGTCGAAGCTGGCTGCGCGCGAAGTGCATCAGGCATTCTGGTATCACCCGGTTGTGTCTCCTCCGAAAAGCTGGCGGCTGTGGGACGATTTGATTACGAAATTCGCGCAGCATCTTGTGGCGCGCTATGGAATTGACGAAGTCTCGCAGTGGTATTTCGAAGTATGGAACGAGCCAAATATCGATTTTTGGGCCGGCGACCCAAAACAGGCGACGTATTACGAACTCTACGACCACACCGCGCGCGATTTGAAGCACGTCAGCGACAGGATTCGCGTGGGAGGACCGTCCACGGCGCAAGCAGCGTGGGTTAGCAGCTTCATCGCGCACGATGTCGAGGACAACGTGCCTGTCGATTTTATTTCCACGCACGTCTATGGCAACGACACGGCGCCGCACGTGTTTGGCACGGAGGAAAACATCCCGCGCGCCGACATGGTTTGCCGCGCGGCGAAAAAAGTCCACGATGAGGTGGCAGCTTCTGAGCGGCCGCAACTGCCGATCATTTTCAGCGAATACAACGCGAGTTACGCCAATGAGCCGGACGTGACGGATTCGATTTTTATGGGGCCGTGGCTCGCAAACACTCTGCGCGAATGCGACGGCTTGACGAAGATGATGAGTTATTGGACTTTTTCCGACGTTTTCGAAGAGCAGGGGATAATCAAAACGCCATTCTACGGAGGGTTTGGCCTGGTCGCAGAAGGGGGTGTTCCGAAACCGGCCTTCAATGCATTTCTCATGCTGCACATGCTCGGAACGCAGAGGCTGCCGGTGGATTCGGATTCGGTATTGGCCACTCGCACCGGAAAGGACCAACTGGAAATCGCGGTATGGAATTACTCAGCGCCCGAAGTGGCTGGAACCACGAAGCAAATCACGTTGCAAATCAAAAGCCTGCATGGCAAGCGCAAAGTTCTTATCTATCGACTGGACGCCGAACATGGAAATGCGCTGGCGGCTTACGACGCAATGGGCAGGCCGGCGAGTCCAACTCAGCAGCAGTACCAACAACTCAAAGATGCGGCGAAACTGGACGCTCCGGAAAACGATAAGCTCAGCAAAGATCAGATCACCTTAACTCTGCCGCCAAAGGCCCTGGATTTGATTGAGGTTCGCTAGGCTGCTGCTCTGGATGAAAACCCGTGAGCGCCATTCCCGCCTGCGCCTCAGGATTTTTCATGAATGTCTCCCAAACGAAACCACTGCGAAGATTCTCCGCCATTAGCACACCGATGCCGGTGTTGATGCCGACCACTTCCAGGTTGTACCAATCCTTTAAGGGATTGAACGCATCCTGAAAAGCGTAGCGCTTCCACAGCTTTTTCCCGAACCGCCGGCGCATCGTGTGAAGCACAAGAAGCGTCTCTCGCGGAAGAAAAGGCAGGGATCCAGCGGGAGCGCAAGGCACGAGCGTGCCATCAATCGTGCCGACAGGGGGAGGACCGCCCCACCAGGTGTAGCCATCGACGGAATCGGAAGCAGTCACGCCCCAAAGACTGTCGGAAAAATCCGGGAAACGATTGTGCAGAGACATGCAAAAGAGGCGATGCGCCTTGGTGGCAAGTACGGAATTGTCGAAATAATTCGCGTAGCGATCGCGCTTCTCTCGGAAATCAAACCACGCATGCGAATACTGATGCACAAAGAGGGGAGCGTAAGACCCAATGTAGCGCAGCCCGCGGTATTCGAAAATCGGACGCCACCAAGCGTCCCACGTATTTGCCGGAATCGCGTGAGTATGCGACCCGATGCCCAGCAAATAGATCAACATAAGCTCGCAATATGTATTCCAGCGGTAAGGAAGGAATCCGTGTTCCGGCGTCCAGCCGTGCGAGAGAGTGCGGCCGCGGTCGAGCATCCAGAGCCAGTCCGCGCGGTCGAAAATCTCGGTCGCCAGCGAACGAATTTGCGCGTCGGCGAAGTACTGTTTGCACATCAGAACACCGCAGAGGAGCAGGCCGGTGTCAATTGAGGACACTTCGCAGTCGAAAGCGCGTTCACCGGTGTTGATATCCACGAAGTGATAAAAAAAGCCGCGCTGATTGTACATTTCTCGCGCGAGAAATTTGAGAGTGGCGCCGACGCGGTCGACGACGGCGCCTTTAGGAATGAATCCTCGTTTGTCAGCAATACACAGAGCCGTAAGGCCAAAACCTGTTGCGGCGATGCTCGCTATTGTGTAATCGTCAAATTCGCTGGGCGTGCTGCGATCTTTCACCAAGCCCGTATTCGGATTTCCCTGCTCCCAGAAATAGAGACAGCAAGCCTGCTCGTATTCATCGAGCAGCGATTCGTCATAGAGCGTTAACTTGTAAGGAGCTTCGGGAGAGGCCTCGGTAAGCTGTTGTCTTGAAGAGGCCTTTCCACCGACCATGCCGAAGAGCGGAAACACGGCTCCATATGCGCCGAGGTGCGCAATGAATTCTCTTCGAGTCCAGCGCGGGAATCCCTTTTTTGCGCCTGCCAGTGGCTTTCCCCCCATGAATGCCCAAATGTCCAAAGTAATTCATGTGGAGATGGTTTTACAACAAGGGAACCGAACTTCTTTGGCAGAACCTAACACTTCATCCCGGAGCTCAACACGAACTGGCGAGGTTGGAGATCGGTTTTGACTTGTAGCTCATGGGCTGGATAAAATCCATGCGCCATTTTGATTCGACTGCATGTTTACGGAGAAGCGATGAAAAAGATACTGAGTCTTCGAGCGGCAGCAGTACTTTTGTGCGTTTTTTTTGTGTTTGGATATACGAAGCTCACCGTGGCGCAGACGGCCGAAAACTCCCCGAAAGCAGAAAACGAGTCACCATGCTGTAACGGAGGGTATCCTTGTACTGGAACATCTCTCCAAAAGCGCGCCGCAGAGAACCCTCAGGATTTCAAGGAGCAATCCTCCGTCACTGAGCACAGCATTCGTGTCAACGGCCAGACAATTCCATATAAGGCGACGGCCGGGACAATCATCCTAAAAGATGCACAGAGCGAACCGGCCGGCAGCATGTTTTATGTGGCGTATACGCGGTCCGATGTACAAGGGCTCAGCCAGCGCCCCGTGGCATTTTTCTACAATGGAGGGCCCGGATCGGCGACGGTTTGGCTGCATATGGGCGCCTACGGCCCAAAGCGCGTAGCGACTGTCGATGCCGCGCCGACACCGCCCGCTCCTTATAAGCTTGTCGATAATGAAGACACGCTGCTGCCGGTAACGGATGAAGTTTTCATCGACGCTATGGGGACGGGCTTCAGTCACGCCATTGGCAAAGCCCAGAACAAGGATTTCTGGGGCATCGATCAAGACGTTGCAGCTTTCGCGCAGTTCATTCAGACATATATCACGGAAAATAACCGCTGGAATTCGCCCAAATTCCTGATCGGTGAAAGCTACGGGACGTTTCGCTCAGCCGCGCTGGGAAATTATCTGCAATCACGGGATGGGATCGATCTGAACGGAATTGTATTGATGTCGTCGGTTCTCGATTTGGGAACGATTTCTTTTTATCCCGGCGAGGACCTTGCGTACATCCTTTATGTGCCCAGCTATGCGGCGACGGCCTGCTATTACAAAGTGATGAGCTGTCCGTCAGACTTGAATGGATTTCTGGAACAGGCGAGGCAATTCGCAGAAACGGACTACGCCGATGCGCTGCTCAAGGGGTCGAGGCTTAGCGACGCAGACCGCGACAGCGTGGCCAAGAAACTTTCACAGTTTACCGGCTTGAGCGAAGATTACATCCTCAAAGCAGACTTACGCGTGAACTTGCGGCAGTTTATGGAGGAACTGCAGCGGTCGAAGGGGATGACGACCGGACGTCTGGATTCTCGATTTTCGGGCTACAGCACCGACCCGCTCGCCGAGTTTGCGTCTGGCGATCCCCAGTCCGCTGCCCTGAGTGGTGCGTACACAGCGGCATTCAATCAATACATCCGTGAAGATCTCAAGTTCGGGCAGAATATGACTTACCACATGTCAGCAGATTTTGGCACGGCGACCTGGGACTGGAAGCGCGTTGGACAGCGTGGATTTGGTTTCCCCGGCGCGCCTAATGTCGAAGAAGATCTGGTGAACGCGCTGGTTTCAAATCCAAATCTGCGGGTTCAAGTAGAAAACGGAATTTATGATCTGGCAACGCCGTTCTTCGAAACTGAATACACGATGGATCATCTGAATTTGCCCGTAGCGCTAAGAAGCCACGTACAATTGAAATACTACGATGCCGGTCACATGATGTACGTGTCACCCGCAGCGCACGCGAAGCTTACCGCGAATGTCACGGCGTTTATCGAGGAAACGCTAAAGGAACAACACTAACGGCGGGATTGGAAGAGAGCAAGCAGTGGTTCGTAAGTGGCGAAATGCGGAGGCTTACGCGCGTGCTGCTCGTGCGCGCGTGGACCTGTAGAAACTGCGAATTGAGTCGCTGACGATTTCGACATGCTCTTCGGTCGCCTCCGCGCTGATGGGCAGGGACAATACTTCGCGGCAAAGCCGTTCCGCATTGGGCAGTTCAGGATCGGCCAAGCCAAGCCCCGCATGACGCCACATGGGACGAGGCCAGTGGACTAGCGTTTCCACGCCATTTGCTTCCAGATGCGCCCTCAATCGATCGCGTTCTGCGGCTCTGATTACGTAATTCTGAAAAACATCACGCCGGTCCGATTCATCAAAGTTTCTCAGACGAGACATTCGCACCGTCCAGCGCTGGGAAGCTACCGAAGGATTGCCTGTCTATCGCCATCAACACTCCAAGCAAGGCTCCGTCTATGCCCACAAGACAGAAATTGACGCTTGGTGGAAGGCTCGACGGCCCTCACTTCGACACCCACGCTTGAAAAATGGTCGTCCGCGCAAAGCGTCTCGAACCGTCGCCGGCCTGCCTTATCCACAGATGGCGATTTACGCTCTTCTTATACTTGGCCTTGCCCTTTCCTTCGCCAAAGCTAAACAAATGTTTCTAAATCGCCGCAAACGAGCGCAATCGACTGCGCTTGCGAAGCCTTTCAAGATTGCTGTATTGCCCTTCGAGAGTCTGTCACCCGGCTCTCAGGATGCTAACCTGGCGTCAAATATAACTGAGGAATTAATCGGCGATTGCCAGCGCTTGACCGCGCTGCATGTGGTCGACCCGAGTCTCGCTACCTCGTTCCGAACCACGAGCGAGAGCCCCCAGCAGATTGCTCATCTCCTGAATGCCGACAAACTGCTCCGCGGAACCGCCAGCCGCAATGGCAATGACATTCGCATTACCGCTGAGCTGATTGATCCCGCGACCGGCGCTGCCATTTGGTCCAAGACATTCGATCAAAGCGCCGCAGACCTGCTGAAAACAGAAGAGGACATTGCCACCGCAATCGCGTCGGATGTCGAAAACGCGCTTGCCGCCAATCCTCCGCCGGCCTAGCGTCTTCACATCCTGAATACCTCGAGCTGAACGTCTACACTGTTTGCGTCACGATTTTCAACGAACGCGGCCGATCTGGATCAAGCCCCTTCACTTCCGCCAGTTGTGCCGCAAAAATTTGGCCCGGTACAATATAAGGTATCGCGCTGTAGATTTCTTTAATCTTCCCGTGGATGCGAATCATCCGCGTCGCTTCCGGCAGGCGGACGTCCGTTGACGTTATCGCGATTGTCTCTGCTCGCAGTCCTGCGAGTTTCCGCAGAAGTAGCCGCTGCCCCACAAACGCTTTTCCGGGTGGCGCGAACAGAATCACAGGAAAATCGCGCTCGATCATCGCAATCGGCCCATGCAGGAAATCTGCGGACGAAAATCGTTCTGCCACCACATAGCACGTCTCCATCAGCTTCAGCGCCAGCTCAAAGGCGTTCGCGTAATTCAATCCTCGCGCTACGACCGCGCACTGCCGCATATACCGATACCGCTGCACGATTTCGCGAATTTCCGCTGCGAGCTTCAGCGCCTGGCTCACATGGCCAGGAATCTTGTTCACCTCTCCAAGCTCAATCTGGTTTCCTAGCGCGAACGCCATCAGGTAAAGCAGCATCAGTTGGCAGGTGTACGTTTTTGTCGCCGCCACGGACCGCTGCTTTCCCGCTCGCGCCAGAAAAGTCTCATCCGTCAGGCGCGCCATTTCCGATTTCGCTTCATTCGTGATTGCAACGGTGAACGCGCCCTGTTTCCGCGCGTTCCGCAGCACCATATTGATGTCTGTTCCCGCGCCGGATTGCGAAATCCCGATCACCAGCGCCCGCCGAAAATCCAGCCGCGCATTGTAAAGGGTGTGTACGGACGGAGCGCACAGCGATACCGGAATGCCCGTCGCAATCTCCAGCAAGTATCGGCCAAAAAGCGCGGCATTGTCCGAAGTTCCGCGCGCCACCAAGACAATCAGCCTGAAATCGCGCCCCGCCGCGAACTTCTTGAACTCCGCTGCGTGCCCGCGCTCTGCCTCAAATGTTCTGCGCAGCGCCTCCGGCTGTTCCCGAATTTCCTCCATCATCCTTGACATCGTGTCTCGCTGTCGGCACGAACTCCCGCAGCTTTATTGCCCCTCCTCCGTTTTCTGCCATCCAGGACCACGCAGCGCGCGTCCTGCCGTCACGCCCGTTAGTTTTCCATCCGCGAACTCCAATTGCCCGTTCACGAAAACATAGTCCACTCCCACGGACATCTGGTTCGGATCTTTGTATGTCGCCTTGTCAATGATCGTTTTCGGATCGAACACTGTCACGTCCGCGAAAAATCCTTCTTTCAGCAAACCTCGCTTCTGCAAATGCTCTCTTTCCGCAGGCAACGAAGTAATCTTGCGAATCGCCTCCGGCAGTGGAACCAAATGCAAATCGCGCGAATAGTGCCCGAGAAACCGCGGCATCGACCCCCACGCTCGCGGATGATTGTGTGGCTCGAAAATCGGCCCATCGAGCGAAGTCTCATTCGCATCGAGGCCAATGCTCGTCCACCGCTGCTTCAATCCATACTGCAAATCCTGCTCATTCGCGATGAAATACAGCGCGCCCGTTTGCGCATTATCGGCGATCACAAAATCAAAGAGCGCATCCAGCGGATCCTTCTTCTCCGCCGCTGCCATCTGTGCAACCGTATCGCCGTCGTATTTTTTCAAGTCCGGATTCACCACGCCGGAAATCATCACTCCCGTAGCGCCTCCGCTATCAAAATACAAATTCTCCCATCCCGGATGGTCCGCGGCCATTTCCGCTTTGATCCGCCGCCGGTCGGTCGGATCGTGAAGTCGTGCGAGCAACTTCTCCGTTCCGCCATCCGCCACCCATGGCGGCAAGCATGACGCCAGCGCCGTCGCGCCTGCCAGATACGGATACATACTCGCTGCAACGTTCAGTCCCGAGTCTCTTGCCGCCTGAATTTTCGCCACAAGCTTCGGCATCGAGCCCCATCGCGATTTTCCGCTCACCTTCAAGTGAAAAATCTCTACCGGCAAATTCGCCTCGCGCCCGATCTCCAGCGCCTCATCGAGCGCCTGCATCTCCGTTTGCCCTTCGCTCCGCATATGCGTTGCGTAAATTCCGCCGTACAGCGACGCCACTTTCGCCAGCGCAATCAGCTCATCCGTTTTCGCGTAATGCCCCGGCGGATAAATCAGCGCCGTCGAGACTCCCAATGCTCCTTGCTGCATCTCCTGCGCCACCAGCGCTTCCATCTGCTTCAATTCATCCGCCGTTGGCGCACGGTCATCATCTCCGATCACCGCCTCGCGCACCTGCGCTGCCCCGACATAAGTCCCCAGATTCAGCGGCGTCCCCGATTTTTCCAGCCGGTCGAAATAGCCGTTCAAATCCGTCCAGTCGACCGTCAAATGAAACTGGTCGAGCATCGGCTTCATCGGCGCGAGCGTCTTCTCATCCTGTGGCGCAATCGAGCCTCCTTCGCCTGTGATTTCGCTCGTGATTCCCTGCGAGATCTTGCTCAGCGACCGGTTGTCAATCAGCAGCGAACTTTCCGACTGGCCGAGCATGTCAATAAATCCCGGTGCCACGATTTTCCCCGTCGCGTCAATCGTTTGCTTCGCCGTGGCATTATCCAGCTTCCCAATCGCCGCGATTTTGTCTCCGCGAATGCCGATATCCGCCGCATACCACGGATTCCCCGTTCCATCGAGAATGTGCCCGCCGCGGATAATCACGTCATAACTATCCACACTGCTTGCCGCAGCATCTTGACGCGCCGACGTCCGGATTCCCACCGCCACAATTCCTGTCACAAAAATCACGGCCGCTGTGACCATCATTCGCCGCATCGCTCTCACCCCTTCCCGTTCCTTCGCCGTAAAGTTATTTCCGCTACTCCGCACTTTGCTCTCCCACGCGATCGAACTCGATTCCCGCCATCGTCAGTTTCGACACATCCCCTTTTTCATCCAAACTGAACATGATGGGGTTCCTGCCGAACCCGCTCATATTCCCGACAAACGTGTCGAATTGAAAATGCTTCAGCGTTCCCCCAAATGAAAAATACTTCACATTAAGCTGCCCATCTTCCAGTGTGACGACCACGTCTCCAAAGCCCTGGCTGCGGTAAGTTCCCGCATAAGCCGCCAGTTCGTGCGAAGGCTGCGTATTGGGATACTTCGGACTTGCTTCTGCTTCTTCCGCTTTTTTCTCCATCGCGGTAAATCGCTCTGCCACGCCAGCAAAGTGAGCCGTCCAATCCTGCTCCGGCAAATTCAGGAATTCATCGATTAAATGATAGCCAAGCCCCGCGCGCAGCGGCGTGTGATCCAAATTTGCGAAAATCGCGAATCCCGTCTTCTCTTCCGGCAGCAGCACCACCAGCGAAGCAAATCCGTCAATGTCCCCAGGATGCAGCCAGATCTGATGCCCGCCGTAATCCTCAATAAACCAGCCCATCCCATAGCTCAATTGCAGCGACTTCGGGAAAAACAGATCGAATTCTCCTCCTTGCGGCACCACAATCTGCGGCGTATGCGTTTCTTTCAAGCTTCTTGCTGAAATAATCTGCTGCCCGTTCGCCGCTTTTCCATCGTTCAACTGCATCGCAATCCATTTCGCCATGTCCGCCACGCCTGCGTTAATCGCTCCCGCCGGCGCCACCGTATCGATGTTCCGCCACGGAATCGTCACCACTTTTCCATCTCTCTCGTCGTGCGGAGTCGCATGGTCCGCCGCATTTTGCGCGTCGATGGCACTGAAATCTGCCCCCGTCATTCCGAGTGGCTCGAAAATATGCGAGCGCACAAATTCCTCCCACGTTCCACCGCTCGCCTGCCCTTCTGCGTAACCCACCGTCGCATACATCACATTGTTGTATTCGAACTTCGCGCGAAATCCCCATTGCGGCTTGATGTACCGCACGCGCCGGATAATGTCCGGCAGCGAAAGCGGCGTCCCATACCAGAGCAGATCCGCGCTCCCCACGCCGGTTCGATGCGTCAGCAAATCCCTCATCGTCACGTTTTCATCCGCCAGCGGATCGTACAAATGGAAAAACGGGATGAAATCGTCCACGCGTTCATCCCACTTCATTTTCCCTTCATCCACCAAGATTCCCGCGGCCGTCGCTGTGAACGCTTTCGTGCACGAACCAATATCGAACAGCGTATTCGCTGTCACTGGCTGCCCCGTCGTAATGTCCCGCACGCCAAATCCCTTCACGTAAACCGCCTGGCCGTTCTGCACGATTCCCACCGCCAGTCCGGGCACTTTCCACTTCTGCATTCCAGCCTGAATCCAACTGTCCAGCGCCTGCCATTGCACGCTCTCCCCGGCGCCCGTCGATTGCGCTTGCGCCACCGCAGCAAATCCCAGCAGGCAAACAATGGCCAGACTCGTGCGAATCCATCGGTTCTTCATATCTCTCCCTTTCCTCAAAAGCGGTTCGCGCATCCTACCACACCCACGCCTCGCAAAATCCGTTCGCGCACAAAAAAAACGGGCAGCACCGCATGGCCTGCCCGCTCTTCAACTCAGATTTTCTGTAAAGCTTCAGCTTGCCGATTTAGCCGCCGGTTTCGCGGAAGCCAGCATTCTCACGTGCGTCACGTGAATCGTGTCTCCATCAAGCGTCCCATAAACACTCACGTGATGCGAAGCGTGCGCTTCCACATCCGATTGTGGGTCCAGTTGATACACCTTGTGGTTGTACGTGTCGTACAGAACCAATTTCTCTCCGCCTGCGACGCACTTCTTGACGCAAGCCTCATCCGTTCTCATTTTTGCATTCGTGGCGCATTTGGCGTCCGTAATGTAGCCCGACCAATGTTTCGTTGTGGTCGTGGCAGCTTTCGGAGCGGCAAATCCCACACCTGCAAACAGAAATGCAGCCGTTACTAACATCGCCCGCTTCAGCATATTCGCATCCTCCTCAGCAGCCCCTTTTATGAATACATTAAGGGCTTATTCCGAAAGTACTCTGTCACTTTCCCTTCTATTTGTCCATATTTCGCAGCCTCAAAAACCCGCGCTCGACGGTTGACAACATTTCCCTCGCGTCATAGCCTCGCCTTGAAAATGCCGGTTCCTTCGCCATTCTCCTATCGTCCTCATCCGCATCTCTACGAAATCAACGCTTGGGCGTGGCTCGAAGAACTCTCCGCGAAATACAGTCGCCGCATCTCGTTGCGCGATGTCCCTGCCGCTGAATGGGACGAAATCGCTCGCCTCGGCTTCGATTTCGTCTGGCTCATGGGCGTCTGGGAACGCAGCCCTCTCGGCCGCAAGTTTTTCCAAACGGATTCCTCCAGCTTCACCGGATTCGATCAGGCTCTCCCCGGCTGGAAGCTCAGCCAAATCGTCGGCTCGCCCTATTCCGTTCGCCAATATCAACCCGATCCGCGCATCGGCTCCTGGGCCGATCTCGATCACTCCCGCGCACAACTCCGCGCTCGCCGCATCGGCTTGATTCTCGATTTCGTCACCAACCACACCGCGCCCGATCATCCCTGGGTCTCAGCGCATCCCGAATACTACATTCGCGGCTCGCAGGCCGATTTTCGCAAAGACCCTTCAGCCTTTTTCTTGCAGGAAACCTCCGGCGAACCCAACCTCTTCGCTCACGGACGCGATCCTTACTTTCCTCCGTGGCGCGACACCCTCCAGCTCAACTATTTTGAACCCTCTGCGCGTGCCGCTCTCATCGCTGAACTCCGCGAAGTTTCCAATCATTGCGACGGCGTCCGCTGCGACATGGCCATGCTTGTCCTCAACGACATCTTCGTGCGCACTTGGTCCTCGCTCCTCGCCGGACGCAAACCTCCTTCGCGCGAATTTTGGACCGAAGCCATCGCCGCGCTTCCGCGCGAATTTGTCTGGCTTGCCGAAGTTTATTGGAACTGCGAAGCCCCGGTTCAATCCCTCGGCTTCCAATTCACCTACGACAAAGGCCTCTACGACGCCCTTCGCGACGGCCACATCGACGAAATCCATTCTCGCCTCGGCGCAACTGCCACGATACAGTCACGCGCCGTTCGCTTCCTCGAAAATCATGACGAAGCTCGTGCCGCCTCAATCTTCGGCCCCGCCAAACTCGAAGCCCTCGCCACCTTCATCGCCACGCTCCCCGGAATGCGTTTCTACCATCACGGCCAGCTCGTTGGCCGCAAAATTCACTTGCCCATGCCTCTCGCCGTCGCCGCGCCCGAACAACCCGACGCCGCCACGCGCAAATTCTATGAGCGCGTTCTTCAACTCTCAAACGAGTCCGTCTTTCATTCTGGGAAATGGAAACTCCTCGAAATCAGTTCTGCGACCGACGACACATTTCGCAATCTCGTCGCGTATCAGTGGCTCTCATCCGATGCAAACAAAGATGCAAACAAAATCGTCGTCGTAAATCTTGCTGGAATTACATCGCAGGGCCGCGTCCGCATCACCGATCAAATCTCTTCCGCATCGCAATACACATTCCTCGATCAGCTCCACGACGTTCCCTACCCATGCTCCGGCGCCGAAATCACCGCCTCCGGCCTCTACGTCCGCCTCGACGCCTTCCGCGCCCACCTCTTCTCCATCACGCCTCGTTAACGTCACTGGAAGCGCGCGGCGTACCCCACCCGATGCTCAGCAGGATAGGGATTCTCCTTTCCGAAGAGTATGCCCACTACCCAAAAATGTTCTCGAACATAATTTTCGATATTAGGGAGTGCTACGTCACGTGCTTCCGCGCCACTCTCACCATCGCCTCAATGCTCTTTTCTACGTCCGCATCCGTCGTCGACCAATTGCTCACGCTGATCCGCATCGCCGTGCGTCCCTGCCAAACCGTCCCGCCGCACCAGCACGTTCCATCCTCCTGAATCGCTGCAATCGTCCGCTGCGTCTGCTCCGGCGTGCCAAACGACACAAGCACCTGATTCAGCACCACGTCGTTCAGCACTTCGTATCCCGCATCCTGCAACGCCTCCGCAAATCGTCGCGCCTGCCGGCAATTGCGCTCGACAATCTCCGCGAACCCATTCCGCCCCAGCGATCGCAATGCCGCATACACGGGCACCGCCCTCGCCCGCCGCGACTCCTCTGGCACAAACTCGTGTGGATCCCGCTCGCTTCCCGTCGCCACAATGTACACAGCCGCCAGCGACATCGCGCTGCGGTGTGCCGCTTCGTCCGCGCAGAACACCACGCCGCAATCGTATGGAACATTGATCCACTTATGCGCATCGGTTGCTATCGAATCCGCCTTCTCCACGCCGCGCACCAGTCCCGCTTTTTCGCACGAAGCCGCTGCCCACAATCCGAACGCTCCATCCACATGCAGCCACGCCCCGCGCTCTTTTGCCACCTCGGCAATTTTCTCAATCGGATCGAACGCACCCGTGTTTACATTTCCCGCCTGCGCGCACACTATGCATGGCCCCTTCGATTCACCGAGCGCTGTAGCCAGTCCATCCGCGCGCATCCTTCCTTGATTGTCCGTCGGAATTCGCCGCACTCGGCTCGCTCCCAGCCCCAGCAATCGCAGCGCCATCAAAATCGTATAATGCGCTTCATCGCTCACCAGCACCTCAATCGGTGGCGCTCCAAAAAGCCCGTTCGCCTCCACATCCCATCCCGCGTCTCGCAACACGCGATGCCGCGCCGCCGCCAGTGCAGTAAAGTTCGCCATCTGGCAACCCGTCGTAAATCCGAAACTCATCTTTGACGGCAAGCCTACAATTTCCTTCAGCCACGATCCCGCAATTTGCTCAATCGCGCACACCAGCGGCGACATCACATAGAGCCCGCTATTCTGATCCCACGCGGACACCAGCCAATCCGCCGCAACCGCCGCCGGAAGTGTCCCGCCAATCACAAACCCGAAATACCTCGGACCCGCCAAAGCAAGTGTCCCGCGCATTCCCGCATCCGCCAGAATTTCTGCAATCTTCTCCGCCGCGATTCCCTTCTGCGGCAACGGCCCACCGAGCGTTTTTCGCAACTCATCTCCCGACAGCATTGCGCGCACCGGCCGCTTCTCCAGCGCTGCAAACCACTTCGACGCATGCTGCTGCACGCTTGCAAGCAAGCTCGACATATCCGCGCTCATCCTGCTCACTTCCAGCTTGGCTGACGAATTCATGTTTTTCTGCTCCCTAGTTCGATAGTGGGCCAGTTTGAATTTTTTTGATCGTGACAAAAGGGGTCAAAATTCAAACTGGCCCAGCACGCCGCCTCCGCTCTATCCTGTCAGATTTCGATGCCTGCCATGCGTGTAAGATTTTTTTCCGCCCTTGCCGCAAAAGCCATTTTGGCTGCCCTGGCAAACGCAAATATCTTCCTTGTTCACGGTCACGGTTCAGGGTCACGCATCACGAAACATGGGCCCCATCTTCCGCCCCTCACAGGCTGCGCCTTTTCTCGCCACTCGCCACTTCTCTCACTCGACCGCAACGCATCACTATGGCAACATCTATATAGCGTTTCCACGTGGGAGGAGCCGATGGCCAAAGCCACTTTTGCCGCAGGATGTTTTTGGGGAGTCGAAGAAGCCTTCCGCCAACTCAAAGGCGTCACTTCAACTACTGTTGGCTACACTGGCGGCACCACACCAAACGCAACCTACAAACAGGTCTGCACCGGCTCAACCGGCCACGCTGAAGCCGTCGAAGTCGAATTCGACCCGGAACAAGTCTCCTATCGCGAACTCGTCGCCGCGTTTTTTCAGAACCACAATCCCACCACGCTCAATCGCCAGGGACCCGACTTCGGCACGCAGTATCGCTCTGCGATTTTTTATCACGACGCCGAACAGGAAGCCGAGGCTCGCGAAGCCATCGCCACTCTCGAAAAATCCCACATCTTCAATCGTCCCATCGTCACCGAAGTCAAACCCGCTGGCCCGTTTTATCGCGCCGAGGAATATCATCAGCAATACCTCGCCAAACGCGGCGCCGCCTCCTGCCACACCTGACCGCCCTCGGTTATTTAACGGATTCAAACGGGGCTTCTGAGGACCGCTCCGAAGCTCCTGTGGCACCTTAAAGGCGGGAAGTCGTATCCGGTGAGTACTTCCCGCCAGTAAGAGGAACAGCATGGCAGCTAAAGCAGCGAAAGCGCGCTGCGGCCAAAACAGGTATAATCGCGATAGGTTTAGGATCGCGATAAGCGTCCTACCGTAGACCCGCTATCAGTCCTCGAGCAAAGGGTGATTGGTAGCGGGTCGTTCTTTTACGTGCCTTGGGCCTTCGCCGTCAGTAGGCCAAGCAGCTACGGCGAGGCCGGTAACCCTCCTTTTTTTCATGATTGCTCCTTGATAGTAGATTTCCCCTCAGCTGTAGGGATACCGTTAGCGCCTGCCGCAGCCGCTTTCGCTACTTTGGCCACCTTCGCACCCTTCGAGATAGCTGCAGGTTTAGCACTCGGCGCCGCCTGACGGTCTTCAGGCTCTTCACGCTCCAAGTCATACCACTCAATCAGTCCGAAGGTTCCACCAGGCACTCGATGAAAGACCTTCGTATTCTTCGCGACCGACGAGGCAAGAATACGAAGTCGGTCACTATCCTTCCAGCCTAAGCGCTTGAAATCAAAACCGCCCTGCTGCAAACCGGCCAGAATCTCCTGCAGACCAGCCGGTTGATTGCGGCGTTTAAGGAACATCGTTACCGCCGTAGCTAGCGGCTTAGTGTAGTATTCATCCGAACGGATTTTGAACCCGATACCCTGCGCGGATTCGACATCATCAAACATCGGTTCATCGCCCATCCGACGAAGAAGCGCGTTGATCGTGTTCTTGGTTTCCACCACCTGCTTTTGCTGGTCTTCGAGCTGCTCAAGCAGGACACCGACCGCATCACGAAGCTTATCAGTCATTGCATTCTCCTCTACGACATAAAGAATCTACCACGTGACGCAGACGCGCGCAAGTACGAGAACGATGCCGACAACGTTCTGCGGATACATCCTCCAACCCCTTATAATGCAGAGGTGTACGGAAGTGGTAAGAATTGGCGACAAGTGGTGTGCGGCCTATCGCTTGACAAAGCAATCCCCTTCGCCGCTCTGTCCTCCCGCACTCGCGCATTTTCTTGCCGGCGTCCGAGTCACCGAGAGACATCCGCCTGATCTCCGCTCACCAAAGTCACGCGAAGCGTTTACGAGACCGTGGCTTTAGCCACGACAGAAAAACAGCACCTCATTCCCTACCTATCGCGCGCTTCACCCGCGCGATGTAGTCACGGCGCGCCCCACGTTCGCCAAATGCCTCATTCAACGCTGCAGCTACCCGCAAACATGACCTTCAAGGGAATGTTTTTATCGAGCCTTCAGGAAGCTCTCTACGCTAACTCCGGCCTCGCGCAGAATTGCACGAAGCGTCCCTTCTGCCATATCTCCGGAATGATGAGGAATCGTGACTTTTCGGCCTGTAGTCTCGTGGCGCCAGAGTTCATGGCTGCCAGCACCGGGACCGGTCAAAGCGAAATCCAAACACACGCAGACGCTGCGTAGCGTAACTTCACGATAGCGGAATCCTGCAAGACGCCCCATCAGGGCATCGGCACAGGCACGAGAAATTCGCGAGTTTTCTTGCGGTCTTTTAAGAACACTGCGGGAAGGGGGTCGCCATGCTCGCGGCAAGATTCCACAATCTTTCGAGCCAGTCCCTGCGCAATCTCGATTGTCTCCGCGACGCTCCGCCCTTCGGCGACGAGCCCCGGGACATCTGGACTCGTCCCGAGATAGCGCCCCTCTTTAAGCGACTCGACTCGAATACGGATAGCCACTTCTTCAACTTCTGCGACGTGCTCTTGCCGTTTCATGCCCACCTCTTCAGTTCCATCCTACCACACGCTGTTTGCTGCAAATGCGCTCATTGCCACAACCGTAATCGAATGACCGCAGTGAAGTCCGTTTGCTTGACGCCAAGTCCCGCAAGTGCGAACATTCGCCAATCAGGACGGTATGCGGCGTCTTATCGTTCTAATCATTCCAATCGCGATACTCGCGTCGGCAGCGCTATTTGCTGGCCAAACGCCGGACATCACCTTATGCCAAGGCATCGCCGCGCAAATCCGCCAAGACGCTGCAAACTCGCCCAACGATCCCATTGCGCCGCTTTTCAAGGGCGACCATCCGTACATCGAAACGCCGCCTACCACACCCGACATCCGCGTGCTCGGCAATAGCGCGCAGTTCCACGAGCTCTTTCGCCAGAAGTTCCATCCATCCGACGCAATGAGCGATGCCTTGGACGACTTTTCCTCGGAGGTCATGCAGGTTTTCTCGCTCCCTGATAGTAATCTGCACATGATCCAGACTGTCGAGGGCAGCGCTCACTGTTTCGATTTTCGATTTTTTTGGATGTCCGCGAATGGCGAGTCTCAACCATTGCCGAACTTGCCGCGCAAAGGTACGCGCGATGGAGAAAACATGATCTGTGAAGGCTTTGGCGACCACGGCACTGTGGCCCGGATCGCTGGGAGCGATGCCTTTGTGGAAACAATGTGGAGCCCGGAGGATAGTAATTCCGATATTCGTGTTGTTCCGTTCCGGGGAGGAAGCTGGGGACCCGCCTGCAAAGTCGAAGCCGATTTCGGAACGGACTACAGCGTCTCCAAAGTATTTGTGCCGCCGAACGGCCCTATCAGTGATGTCGCAATCAAAGAAGTGGCGGCAGAAATTATCGAGCAACATGCCGCTGCGAAAGATCCGAAGTCCTTCACATTCGGCCCTCCTGTGCCTGAGGGCGACCAGGACAATGTCCACACCATGGAGACTCTAGCCGCCAAAATGCAACGCAATCGCTACGGGAAGAGCCCAATTCCGTTTCCCGCCTTCGGCCACGAGAATGAACTGGACGCGTTTCAGTCAACCTTAGGTCTGATAGACAACTATCCCGTCGTGCTCTACGGAAACATCTATCTCGCAGCGATTGGACGAGGCGTCATCGGCTGGCGCGTTTGTCCGGATTGCTCTGGGCTGATTCTCTACACGCTCAACAATGGCCAGCTCCAACCAGTCGGCAGCGCCATCGTGCAACAAACCCGAGGCGCTCTCAAATCCGTCCGCGCCACACCCTGGACCCTCCGCCACTAACTAGTTTTTCGCGCGAACCACTGTATTCGTGTGCATCAATTCCGGTGCGAACAACTATCGTGCTTATC
>JASHRN010000231.1 GCA_030037335.1 Candidatus Acidiferrales bacterium
TAATCTGGCAGCGGTTCGTGGGTTCGCAGATGGTTCCCGCGGTTTTTGACCAAACAACGATCGACATTGCCGCCGGGGATTACACCTTCCGAGCGAGCGGCTCGGTGATGAAGTTCGATGGCTATCTCGCGGCCTACTCCGCGTCGCGTGAGGATGAGGACAAGGGAGAATCCACGGACGCGGCTGGCGCTGCGGCTCCCGTGGAAGATGATTCGGACGCCGAAGGACGCACGCTCCCGCGCGTTACGGAAGGCGAAAAGCTGCAACTCGAAAAAATGCGACCGGAGCAGCACTTCACCGAACCGCCGCCGCGTTACACCGAAGCGACATTGGTAAAGGAGTTGGAAGATAAAGGCATCGGGCGACCCTCCACCTATGCCGCGATTATTTCGACCATCGTTGAGCGCGAATACGTTACCAAGGATCAGGGACGATTCACTCCTACTCTGCTCGGAGAAAAAGTCAGCGATCTGCTGGTCAAAAGCTTCGAAGATATTTTTGATGTGGGTTTCACGGCGCGGCTGGAGGATGAGCTCGACGAAATCGAAGAAGGAAAACTTCCGTGGCGAAAATCAGTCAAAGTGTTCTGGAAGCATTTCGAGGACGACTTGGAAAAAGCCGAAGGCGAAATGGAGTCTTACAAAGCCGGCATTCCTACCGATGAAGTCTGTCCCAAATGCGGCAAGGGAAAGCTTCTGGAGCGCATCAGCCGGCACGGCTTTTTCCTCGGATGCGAACGTTATCCCGATTGTGACTACATCCGCGATATCGCGGATGCCAGCGAAGAAGTCGAAGGCGCCAATACGGTCGAGTACTGCCATAATTGCGGGCGCGAAATGGTGATCAAGCGCGGGCGCTTTGGCGCGTTTCTGGCGTGCTCCGGATATCCCGATTGCAAGACGACGCGGCGTCTGGCCGCAGGTACTCGAAAAGCGCGACAGCCGGACGAGCCTCTGGATGAGAAGTGCCCGCAATGCGGCGAGCAACTGCTGAAACGCCACGGCCGCTTTGGAGAATTTATTGGTTGTTCAAAATATCCGAAGTGTAAGTACACGCGCCCGATTACTCTCGGTATAAAGTGTCCCAAGTGCGGCGAGGGAGAATTTGTCCGCCGCGGAACAGCGAAAGGCCGAGGACGCGGGAGGATTTTCTACGGTTGCAGCCGCTATCCGGACTGCGATTTCACCACACCATACGAACCGATTGCCGAGCCGTGTCCTAAGTGCGGCGCTCCCTTTATTGTGCTGAAGAGGACAAAGCAGGGAGTTTTTCGATCATGCCTTAAGGAAGGCTGCGATTGGGAAGTTCAGGTCCAGGAAGAAGCACCCGCCGAAAGCAATGAGCCGGTTGCCGTGGTGAGCAAGACGTAGGGCAATTCTGCCATGGTCACCATCGAAGCAGCAATTATGAAGTTTCTTCACTATCTGAAGTACGTTCGGAACGCCTCGTCAAAGACAACTGAAAACTACAAAGTAGATCTCGAGCAGTTTCTCGGCTATCTCACTCCCCCCGGTGAGACGCCCATGGCGCTGGAAGCGATCGATCACCTGACTGTGCGCGAATTTGTGAACGATCTATATGACCGGGGACTTCAGAAATCGTCGATTGCGCGAAAACTGGCCGCCATCCGCTCGTTCTTTCGCTATTGTGTACGGGAGCATGCGTTAAAAAAGGATCCTGCCGCTCTCGTATCGCGTCCCAAGCTGCCGAAGCGCGTGCCGCAGGTTTCGACACCGGAAGAAATGAAAAATCTGCTGGATTCAACGGTCCCGGAGAACGTTGCGCAGGCGATGCTCCAGCGGAAGCGTTTGCATCGCAAAGCCACAAGCACAAATTCGGCGGCCAACAATAGAACGGTGCGCGATCGTGCGATTCTGGAAGTTCTCTATGGTTGCGGTCTACGTGTGAGTGAACTAACGGGCCTCAACATGTCTAGTATCGACGCGGGCGAGGAAACGATTAATGTCTATGGCAAGAGGCGCAAGGAAAGGGTTGTGCCTTACGGCAAGAAGGCGCGGGAGGCGCTGGAGCAATACTGGCCGCTGAGGCAGAACATCGTGAAACGCAGCAAATCAGCGCGAAATCAAGCGGTATTTCTGAACCAGCGCGGTGGCCGGCTGACGAATCGCGCGGTGTTCAATGTAGTTCGAAAGTATTCGAGGCTGCTTACGCAAAATCCGGATCTGCACCCTCATTCGTTGCGGCACGCCTTTGCTACCCACTTGCTGGCCGACGGTGCCGATCTTCGCACCATTCAGGAACTGTTAGGCCACGCTTCCCTTTCTTCAACGCAACGATACACCCACGCGACGATTGAGCAGTTGGCCGGCATCTACGGCAAAGCGCATCCGCACGCGTAAAATCCGCTCTTCGTCATCCCAAGGCAGTCGGGTTAGCATCCCATCTGTTTTCTCCGCATCCAGTATAGGGAAGACGAATATTGGCAAAACACGTCATCGTCGGAACCGCCGGACACATTGATCACGGAAAATCCGCGCTGGTGGAAGCGCTCACCGGCACGCATCCCGACCGGCTTGAGGAGGAAAAGCGCCGTGGAATCACCATCGATCTGGGCTACGCATTTCTTGACTTGGATGACGTGAAACTAGGGTTCGTCGACGTGCCTGGCCATGAAAAGTTCGTTCGCAATATGCTGGCGGGCGCGGGTGGAATCGACATTGTATTGCTCGTCATCGCAGCAGATGAATCCGTGATGCCTCAGACCCGAGAGCACTTTGAGATCTGCCGGCTACTGGGAATACGGCAAGGCTTGACCGTAATCACGAAGAGCGATTTGGTGGACTCCGAAACGCTTGAGCTCGTCAAGCTGGAGGTGGAGGAGTTCACGCGAGGCTCGTTCCTGGATGGCGCTCCCATTATCGCAGTGAGCGCGCGCACAGGCGCGGGAGTCAACGAGCTGAAGAGTGAGCTGCGACGCATTGCTCAAACGACTCCGCAAAAATACGCGTCTCGCCATGCACGCCTTCCGGTCGACCGCGTATTTACAATTCAAGGTTTCGGAACCGTCGTGACCGGCACATTGATTTCCGGAACGCTGACGCTGGATCAGGAAATCGAATTACTTCCCGGAGCAAAGAAATCGCGCGTTCGCGGATTGCATTCCGCTGGAAGCAGCGTCAGGCGAGCTACCGCAGGGCAGCGAACTGCGGTCAATGTTGCCGATATAGAAGTGCCGGAAATCGAGCGTGGAATGATGGTCGTACCCGCAGGCGTGTTTCGTTCGACGGAGCGCGTGGACGCGCGCATAACACTGCTGCGGTCCGCACGGGCGTTGAAGGCGCGATCCCGAGTTCATTTTCATTACGGCGCGGCCGAAAGAATCGCACAGATGAGTTTGCTGGATGCACAGCAACTCGCACCGGGCGAAAGCGCGATGGTGCAACTTCGTTTGGATGCACCGGTTCACCTTCTTCGCGGCGATCATTTCATAATCCGCCAGTTTTCTCCTGTGGTGACCATCGGTGGAGGAGTCGTCTTGGACGCGCTCGCGCCTCGATACAGGAAGCGCGACACTGGCCGACTCGAGCGACTGGCTGTTTTCGAAGCCGGGACTCCTGATGATGTGCTGTACGCGATCATCGCGGCAGATGAAAATGGCCTGGATCTCGCAGAAACGGTTGCCCGAACGGGGTGGCTGGAGAGCGAGGTGCGCGAAACCGCGCGAAAGCTAAGCGAAGCAGCCAAAATCCGCGTCGTGTCGCAGCAGCCGTGGATCGCGATTTCCTCGGCCACGATGAATGCTCTGGTGCGTCGAATCCAGCAACACGTGGAGCGTTTTCACGCAGCCAATCCGCTTGTTCCCGGGATTGCCAGTCAGGAATTGCGCGGCCGCGCGGCGCCTCGTTTGCGACTCGAGGTTTTTCGCGCCGCTCTGGAAGATCTTATCCATCGCCGCGAAATCGCTGTCTCCGGGGACATTGTGCAACGCGCCAACCGTCAGGTCCTTTTATCCGAGCAAGAATCAAGAGTGAAAAAACAGATCGAGCAGGAGTTTGAGCGCGCCGGCCTGGCTGCGCCATCCACCGTTGAAGTATTCGGAAGAATTGATCTCGATTCCGCGCGAGCGAGCAAGCTGCTGCAGTTGCTGATTCGCGAAAAGACACTTGTGAGAGTCACCGAAGAATTGATCTTTCACACATCTGCGCTGCAAAAATTGAACGCGCTTCTCTCCGCGTATAAACAAGAGCATGGACAGCGACTGCCTATTGCGGCTTTTAAGGAATTGGCCGGTGTAAGCCGCAAGCACGCCATACCGTTGCTGGAGTATATGGACCGGACGGGTTTGACGCGGCGCTCGGGTGACGACCGTGTTATACTCTAGAGGAACTACACCGACAGGCAGTCCATGGGCTGGAAAAGCGCCCAGAGTCGGAAAGGCGGCGAAATATGTGGCATCATGCGATAAACCTCGTGGCGATTTTGGATTCGCCGATGGACATCGCCATTGTTGTTTTGGTTGTGCTGGTTCTTTTCGGGGGCAAGAAGATTCCTGAAATGATGCGAGGAATCGGGACCGGCATAAAGGAATTCAAGCAGGGAATGCGCGACGAACCAAGTCCCGCTCCTCCACCGGCTGCGACGACCGCTCCTCCAGCGGCTGAGCCCAAGAAGTAGAGGCTGATTCATATTCTTACTTGCTCGCCATCTGAAGATCTCCATCAGTGCAAGTTTAATTCACGCAGAATTGCGTGTAAACGCGCCAGCGGAAGCCCCATCACGTTGAAGTAGCAGCCCTCAATGCGAAGAATGAATTTGCCTCCTCGCCCCTGAATTGCGTACGCCCCTGCTTTGTCAAGTGGCTCTTCGCTTCGAATGTATTCGTCGATGTCGCTTGCTGAGAGCTGTGCAAATTCCACTCGCGTCTTTTCCACCACGACAATTGTGCGCTGGGACTGCCTGACGAGAACAGCCAGCCCGGTGAACACCTCATGCCATTTGCCGCTTAGCCGGCGAAGCATTCTCCGCGCATCGTCCTCGGATCTTGGTTTCCCGAGTACGTCTCCGTCCACAGCCACAACAGTGTCCGCCGCCACGATCGCGTGGCACTCCTTATGACTGTTTGCACGCAGCCGGCGCATGGCGGTCCGCGCTTTCAGTTCGGCAACGCGCCACACGTAGACGGGTGCCGCTTCTCGAGGAGATCGCGATTCATCGACTGAGGATGGAAAGACTTCGAAATCGAACCCGGCGTTGCGCAGAATCTCCGCCCGCCGAGGCGACGTCGACGCAAGGATCAGCTTTGTAGGCTTTGACACGGAGCAGTATTAAATAACCACCGACTCCTGGTATTCGCCGAACGCCTGACGAAGCGTGTCGGAGATTTCGCCTACTGTAGCATAGCATTCGACCGCAGCAAGAATGGCGGGCATCAGATTGTCGCTGGAACGCGCGCGCCTGTCGATTTCCTCCAGTGCAGATTTCACTTTTACGCTGTCTCTGCTCTTTCGCAATGCTTGCAATCGGGCAAGTTGCGAGCGCTCAACTTCGGGGTCGATTTGCAACGTAGGAATTTGACGGGTTTCGTCCTCCGTGAAGCGATTCACGCCAACGACAATCGTCTCGCCGCGTTCGATCGCCTGCTGATATTCGTAGGCCGCCTGTTGAATCTCTGCCTGGATGAAACCCGCTTCGATGGCTTGCAGCATTCCGCCGAAAGAGTCGATCTTATTGATATACGCAGAGGCTCCGCGCTCAATCTGATTCGTCTGATACTCGATTGCGTAGGAGCCGGCGCATGGATCGATCGTGTTCGTCACACCTGTTTCCGCCGCAATGATTTGCTGTGTGCGCAATGCCAGCAATGCTGATTGCTCGGTCGGCAGCGCGAGCGCTTCATCGAGGCTGTTGGTGTGCAGCGACTGGCATCCACCCAAGACCGCTGCGAGCGCCTGAAGCGCCACACGCACAAGGTTGTTCTCAGGCTGTTGCGCAGTCAGAGTCGAGCCTCCGGTCTGCGCATGGAACCGCAGCAACATGGATCGTTCCTGCTTCGCCCCGAAACGGTCTCGCATAATGCGCGCCCACAGGCGGCGGGCAGCACGAAATTTCGCCACTTCGTCGAGCAAGCCATTGTGCGAATTGAAAAAGAATGAAATCTGCGGAGCAATATCATCCACCTGAAGACCTGCGCGAATCGCCGCATCGACGTAAGCGATGGCGTTTGCTAGCGTGAAAGCAACTTCCTGAATCACTGTCGAGCCCGCTTCGCGAATGTGATAACCGGAGACGGAAATCGCGTTCCAATTGAGAAGCTCCGCGCGGCACCAGGCGAAAATATCCGTGACGATGCGCATGGCCGGCCGAATGGGATAGATGTAAGTCCCGCGCGCGATATATTCCTTGAGAATATCGTTTTGCACAGTTCCCGAGAGGCGCTGTAGATTTGCCTTTTGCTTCTTCGCGACGGCAACGTACAAAGCCAGCAGGATTGCAGCGGTGGAATTGATGGTCATGGAGGTGGAAACGCGGTCAAGTGGGATTCCCTCAAAAAGCGTCTCCATGTCCTCGAGCGAATCAATCGCGACGCCGACTTTGCCCACCTCGCCGAGCGCAAGCTCGTGGTCCGAGTCCATTCCGATTTGTGTAGGAAGGTCGAACGCTACCGAGAGGCCCGTCTGTCCTTGCGAGAGAAGATAACGATACCGCCGATTCGATTCCACGGCCGTTCCGAAGCCAGCGTACTGCCGCATGGTCCACAAACGGCCGCGATACATCGTGGGATAAATTCCGCGAGTAAAGGGAAACGATCCGGGAAAACCGATATCACGGTCTGCCTCGACATCCGAGATCTGCTCTGGCCTAATTGCTCCGCTGCTGATTGGGTCCGCAGCGGGGAGTTTTGTCTTGTTGGCGTCTTCTGTTTTTGCCGTCTGGTTGGACATTTGACTTAGAAAAGCATTTGCAAAACGACCTAGCGTACGCGGCGCGCTCGGCGAAAAGAACCGATGCAGAAAAATGCCATCATTCCCGCATAGGCCGCCGCAAACGCCGCAATCCACTCTCCACCCGGTCGGTGAATTTGCTTCCATGATGCCGAGCCTGCGTAAATCGCAAAAATTCCGAAGAGCGCGCCTGCGGTTTCGTGAAAGAGCTGCCGGAGGAGTTTCCAGAAAACGCGCAGCATAGTGACGCCTGCGCGCCACGCCGCCAAAAGCCAGTTCGGCGCTCCCATCGAATTCATGCGCTTATTCTATTACATTGCGAAGCGAGTTGACGTCTGTTACACCAGCACTTGTATCTTCCACGGCTGCGACCTAAAATTGAATCAGGGCTAGGAGGTATACAGTGCGTCTCGATGACCATCTTAAGGCTTTGCTCCGCGAGCTAGGACATGCCATCAATGATTCCGTTGCTGATTCAGATAAGATCGCGGAGGCAATCGCCAATGTGCGGGCCGCAGGGTACGACATTGTATTGAAGCTTGATGCCACCATTGGATTGGCGCAGCGGCTGGCGCAAGACGAACGCATGACGAGCACCGATCGGCGGTTTTTGGAGGCCCTGCATATTCGCGTGGACGAGGAAGCCATGGACGAGCAGACGGCAGACGCAAAAGTGGAAATAACTCAGCAGGATATCAAGTTCTTAAAGTCGCTCAAGATTTCAATCGACGATGAATCGTAATTTACTGCTTGGCGTATTTTCAATCCTGATGCTCGCTGGAATCTTTGCGCCGTCTCCCGCGGCTGCGCAGGAAACCATCTCCAGCCCCGTGACTCTGAAGGCCAAAACCACAAAGCCAGCCAAGGTCAAGATAGACACGTTCAAGGGCGAAGTAGTGCGAATGAATACGGTTTCAATCATCGTCCGCGACCCAAAAAATTCCTACGTGGTTCGGACGTTTACTTTTTCGTCGGATCTGAACAAGAAACTGCAAAGTTTGATTGCGCGCGGCGGATATCAGCCTGGCGACACGGTGACAATTCGCTATAAAGACGGCTCTGCGGAAGCGCAGAGCATAAAAGGCAAGCCGTCAAAAGCTTATTGAACAGAAGTAACTCGCGTTCCCTTTAGAGATTTCCCATGATTCGTCCTTCCGCGGTTGCTGGGCGCTTTTATCCCTCCGATCCGCTTCGCTTGAAAAACCAGATCGTTGAATTTACGCAGGAGGCTCCCGCCAAAATCCCTGCTATCGGCTGCATCGTGCCCCATGCCGGATATGTTTACTCTGGAAAAGTAGTCGGCGCTGTTTACTCCCGGCTAGATCTGCCGGCGCGTTTTATTCTGCTCGGCCCTCGCCATTACCCGCAGGGTGAACGCCTGGCCATCCTTTCCAAAGGATCATGGGACACCCCGCTTGGCCGAGTTAAACTGGATAGCGAGCTAGCCGCAGAACTCAAGAGGCTCTTTCCCCCGCTTCGCGAAGATTCCATCGCGCATGCTCCAGAGCATTCGTTGGAAGTCCAGCTGCCTTTTCTGATTGAACTCGCCGGAGATTTCACATTTGTGCCGGTGCTGATTGCAGCGGAACGATTCGAAGTCCTGCAAGCGCTGGGACACGCACTGGCCAAAGCAATCAGGAACGAGAAAGACCCTGTGATGATGGTCGCCAGTTCTGATATGAACCATCGCGAGAACGACGCGATAACTCGCGTGAAAGACCGCAAAGCAATCGACGCTATTTTGTCACTCGATGGTCATGCGCTCTACGATACGGTTCACCGGGAAGATATTTCGATGTGCGGCTATGGGCCGACGGTCGCCATGCTGGCGGCGGCGCGCGATTTGGGCGCGACGGCTGCTAGCCTTGTACGCTATGCGACTTCAGCAGAAACCACAGGCGATTTTAACGATGTCGTCGGCTATGCCGGAATTATCGTGCAATAACGCGATACGTTGGCGAAATCGCACTACGCTAAGCCGCCAGCGCTCAAGGAGCATGTCGCTAGTTCGGCTTTCCGCTCCCATGCGAAGTGCCAGCGGAAGATGGGGATGATGCTCGCGCCGGTGCCGCCGATCCTCCGGCCCATCCTTGCGTCACTCCTGAACTTTCCGGCCAAGAACCACGCACCGACCCGCTGCGCCGAATAATCATCGGGCTCGGCCGGTGAGATGGCATCACCGGAACGAAGGCTCCGCCCTCTGCGTGTAGTGTATTCTGCGATGCCTTCGACGGCAGCATGGAACTGAGTTTCGCCGGCGCAATAGCGCTATGGGTGGAGGCGAACGAGCGCTGCAGGTCGGCCACATCCCTCGTCATCGGTGCGACCATCCTAGGCGACTGCGCCGCCATCGAGGAAAAAGCAATGCGGGAAGGTTTCCCGTTCTCCGCCGGCTCAAGAGACTGAAGTAACGCCTCTGGTCCAGAAGACTCCTCCAGAGCCGTCAGAGTAATCTCGTGATCGTGGCCGAGTTGGCTGGTCATGAGCATCAAACGCGGTGGCGTCCCGCCGCGCCGCATTGGCCCTCTGTTCTGCCGGAACGACAAGCGTGTAGCTCCAGTTGCGTACCCGCCGTACGATCCGGGGTAGCCCGCACCCGAACACCCTCCGGCCATTTGTTGATACTGCAGTGCGGGCGAGCCGATGTAGCCAGAGGCCATCGGCCACCATCCCACCTGATTCCCCATGGAATACCAATTTACGGGCGCAGGATCCCAAAAGCTCATATCCGATGGGAACCAAGTCCAGCCGGAATACGGCAGGTAATCCCAGTTCCCGAAATGATAAGGAGCCCAGCCCCACGGTTCGGCGCTGATCCACGTCCAACCGAATCCGGGATAAAAATCCCAGCCTCCATTTGAAAACGGCATCCAGCAACTCCCCATCCCGTACGGCTGCCAGCCATAACCGTAGCCCGCGAAATAGTTCCAATTGCCGTAGCCGGACATGTCCGCCAAGCCGTAACTGAAAGGAGAAGTTACGTACGAAGAAGATTGTGCTGTTTCGACCTGCGTAGCGCGGGCTCGATCAATTGTCCAGTGATCCCAGTCATCGGGTTTTGGATTCGCTTTGAGCGCGACCGTCTTCAGCTTCGATTCGTAGGCGAGAGTCTGCCCCTTTTTCACTGTTTGTGTGCCGCCGGCAGCCTTGACCTGCAGCTCGCCCGTCAACACACTGACGGACGCGCCATCATGGAAACAGTCAATCCGGAAGAAGCTGTTCTTGGCGACGGTCATCGTTTCCGCGGAAGTTGACACGCCGAACGCGTCACCGCGATGGAGTTCTGTCATGAGGCTCAGAGTGCCCTCGCCGAGCGTAAGCTTGGTGATGCGGCTGCCATCGGCGAGCGCCAGTTCGGTAAACTGTACAAGAGTGTTCTCGGAAATCCACGCGGTTGAGCCATCCTCGAATTGCACTTCCGCGTAACCGTTATTCGTTCCAATGGTCATGCCTTGCATCACAGGCATATTCTGCGCTGCGGGTTCCCATGAGGAATGGCCGGGACGCGAGACCTGAACATCCCCGCTCACCACGCTAATCCGCACGATCCGCGCATAGCTCAGGTCCGAGGCACAGGCCTGTTTGGCTCCGATGGCAAGCATTAGAATTGAAAGGCCCAGAAGGAAAAAACAGAAGGAAGAACGTCGCATCTTGCACCTCCCGGGGGACATCGCAGGACGACCGTCACCCGCGCCGAAAACTTACGGCGATTCATCAACTGCTGACATGGTCACTCTTTCAAGCCTGCCTCGTCAAGCAATTTCAATCCGGGAGCCATCTCAGAAGTTGAATAGAAAACTCAGCTCTTCTCGCGAATCTCTTCGGCGATGGCGCGAGCGCGCTGGCGCGACATGTCCATCAATTCTGAATCGGACGCGATCTGATCGAGCACCGGCAGCAGCGCATCAGGCTCAGGAATCAGCTTGTTCTTAACGTCGCTCTGGACGCGTGCGATTACGTCGGCGATTCCCAAATGATCGTAGTGCATCACTCTTTCCATGTCGCTGACGTCCAATTCCTGCCTCTGAAGACCCTCAAAAATCTCCAGCAGTCGCCGCGCAGAACTGTTCAGTGTGTAATTGAAGCTTGCTTCGTGGGTCTCAGCGCCTTTCTTGTAAACGAATGTTTTCTGCCCGAGATTCGCGATGCGCCGGTGCACGTCGAGGTCAACATCTTCAAAATCGTGCAGATCATCGGCAAGCTCGAACATTTTCCGGACCAGCGGCGTTCCGATCTGCAACGGTTGCGGGCTCGCTGTATCGTCCAGCTGGCGAATGTCGTATGTGCCTGTTCCATCCTCGTTTACGGTAATCTCGACAAATTCCGGGTAGCTGGACTTGAAAATCCTGCGGAACGTCAGAGTCGGATTATCTGCCGAATTTCCGTGCACGGAGCCGTCGGATGCTTGCGAATTTGCAAATCCAGGTGAAAAAGCAGACACGAATAGCAGTGTGGCCAGCCCAAGTTTGAATCCAGACACCCTCATCGTTGGTTAAGGATGCGAGCCGAAGGAAAATGGCTGCGCCTCCGATTGAGACGGACCGCAGCCGCAAGGTTTGAATTCAGGGAAACATTGCCGTTGAGTCGATGTTGCGCCCGCGCGGCATATGCATGGCAAAGCGCTACAGCGATCGCGTCCGCTGCATCCGGCGGCTCCGGACGCTCGCATAGCCGGAGTTGTGCCTTAACCATCTGCTGCATTTGCTCCTTGGACGCGCTTCCGTGCCCCGTAATGCTCGCCTTCACTTCGCGCGGAGAATAACTGTGTGACGGAACATTGGCTTGTGCAGCCGCCAGCAGAATAACGCCGCGCACTTCGGCCAATCGCAAAGCGGTGCGTATGTTCAGCGCGGCGAAGACGGATTCCACCGCAACGGCATCCGGCTCAAACTCCTGAACAAGATCGGAAACCATTTTGTGAATCCTGCGAAGGCGCTCAGCGAACTCCGTGGCCGACGCGAAACGCAGCGCTCCAAAGCGGAGCATCCGCGCTGTTGAGGCCTCCATTTCGATCACGCCGTAACCCGTGGCCCCGGCAAGCGCCGGATCCAGTCCCAAAATGCGCAAGCTTCGTCCCCTCCGCGAGTCGGCCTTGCTTAAACACCCGTTGCAAGCGTGCTTCAGTCTACGCGCAGCGGAATTTCCGAGGGTAGTGATTTTTGCGAGAAAACAGCGCGAAGGATACTACGTCAATCGATCAGCTGGCGACAGCAGCCTGTATCTCTCTCTCGTCAATGTCGAAATTCGCGTAGACGTGCTGCACGTCATCATGCTCTTCCAGAGCTTCCACCATTTTGAGCATCTGCTGCGCTTGCGCTCCGGTGAGCTTTACATAGTTTTGCGGAACCCATCCTACTTCCGCCGATGCTGGATTGATTCCCGCCGCGACCAGCGCCTCGCGTACCTTTTCGAAAACTTCCGGAGGAGTTACCACCTCCCAGGATGATCCATCGTCCTTCAAGTCTTCCGCGCCGGCATCCAGAACGAGACTCATCAGTTTTTCTTCGTCGGCTGCTTCTTTCGGTATCGTGAGGTCGCCCTTGCGATGGAACATCCAGCCAACAGCGCCATTTTCTGCCATATTGCCACCATGCTTGGACATCATGTGACGTATTTCGCTGACAATGCGGTTGCGATTGCTGGTCACCACTTCCACCAGCATTCCAACGCCTCCCGGGCCGTACCCTTCGAAGGTCACTTCTTCGAGGCTTTCGCCCTCCATTTGTCCGGAGCCGCGCAGAACCGCGCGCTCGATATTGTCATTCGGCATATTTTCGTTCTTGGCCGCAAGAATAGCGGTGCGCAGACGAGGATTGGTGTTCGGATCAGCGCCAGCGCGAGCGGCAATCATGATTTCGCGGATGATCTTCGTGAAAATCTTCCCGCGCCGCGCATCGGTCGCGGCTTTCTTATGTTTGATCGTTGCCCACTTTGAATGTCCGGACATTCAGGTTGCCTCGCAGAGGTAACTGGCAGGAGCAGGTAGCTCTTGCCGCGATAGTTTAGCACACACCACGCACAAAGAGGAACGATTGGGCGGCCGGAATGGGACGAGCCGCAGATAATGGCCAAGCGCATCAGCCGTGGCTGATTGGCAGCGCAGCCCGCCGCGCCAGTAGATTTTAGCGGCGGAGGATGTTACAAAACGCTTTAGAGCGGTGGCGATTCAGGCGTTTCTTTCACGCGCCTGGGAAAGCTGTAAGACAGCATGCTTGTGAACTGCGACATAGTCGGCTGCAAGACGCGTGTTCCGCAGCAGCTTGAGGAGCAGCGGCTCTGCATTTTGCATTTCACTCTTGAGCTTGAACAAACCTGCATGCAGATGCGCCGTGAAACTGCCGTCGGAGGAGCCCGCCGCGAGCGTTACGACGAGATGCGTCATTACATGGCTGAACATGGACAAAAACTGGCCCAACTGGCCACTGGAGGCGCCGGACTCACTGATGAGACCAAGGCCCGGATTCTCAGTACCTTCCTCACGTTAATGAACTGCCGGGAAAACATCGAACGCATCGCAGCGCGCCAGGAAAATGAGCGACGGATCGGCTAAGAACGAATCTTCCCCCGTTGCAATGATTTACTTCACGCTTCCAAAGGTTCCCTTCGTGCCGAGCTGCAAAGGCCGCCTGCATTGAGGCACCGCGAATTGCAGTCAAGCAGGTCTAAGCCCCGATGTAGCGGGCATAGAGCGTTCGCGCGAGAGCAGGATCCTGTGTGCCCTTCACTACTGCACGCCCATCTGGAAATACGGTCACTTCATACGGAGGCACAAGGAATCGCAGCAGAAAACCGTTGCTTCTGACCTTTATGGACGACCGTTCGAGACGGCTGCTGAGTTCAGGGAGGTCGAGGCTCCGGTTCCGCTCGTGTATCTGCACGGAATCCCTCCCGCACATTGTGACGTGAGGCTGGGCTTCTCCTTGCAAATAGGTAAATTCGCGTTGAACGCAAGCCCGGCACCAGGGGTTTCTCGCCACCTGAATCGACTGAAACCGATTCTTCCAAACATCGTAGGAAACAAGCCGGTCATTGAGAGCATCGGAATTCCCGGAAAGGAATTTGATGGCTTCGGTGGCTTGAATCGAAGCAATGCAACTGGCCGCGCCGTTCAAAATCCCCGCGGTATCGCAGGTCTCTTCTGCGCCAGCGCCAAATGGGGACGCGGAATCACCCGTTTCGAGCAGGCACGCCAGACATGCGGTTTCTGGGGAATGAATAGAGAACGTCACACCGTAGCTCCCCACGGCCGCCGCGTAAATCCACGGCGTGCCGAGTGAAATCGAGGCATCATTGATCAGCATGCGAGATTCGAAATTGTCGGTGCCATCGAGAATCAGAGAATAACCAGAGAGCAGTTCCAGCGCGTTCTTTGAGGTGAGATCGCTCACCACCCCTTCGACTTTCGTATCAGAGTTTATCGCGCGCAGACGCCGTTCCGCCGCGATCGCTTTTGGCAGCGATTCAAGCGCATCGGATTCTTCAAACAGTCCCTGACGTTGCAGATTGGAAATTTCGATGAAATCGCGGTCGATGATTCGAAGAGATCCCAGGCCGGCTCGAACCAGCAGTGAAGCCGAAATCGTGCCCAGAGCGCCGCAGCCGACTAGAACTGCGCTCGCTTGCATGAGCCGCTGCTGGCCCTTTTCTCCGATGGGCGCAAAAAGAATTTGACGCGAGTATCGCTCGTTTTTGCCCGCAACCATGATCTTCTCTACAGTGTTTCATCATAGCGCCTTTTCAAAAACGGAGTCCAAGGCGGTATGTTAACCTTCCCATGAGTGCAGGCGAGGATGATATGGAGAGGCGGCACGGCGGGCGCTAGGAAAATTCGAGACGCTGGCATATTGGCCATTCTGCTTCTTTTCTCCGCGTCGGCCGCGCACAGCCAGGACGCTTTGCTGGAAGGCAAACGTGTCGCATCGGTGCGGGTGGTGAATCACGCCGGAAATCCGATTCCGGAAAAAGTCGCGCCGTCGGCATTAAAAGTCGGCGACCTGTTTCATATGACCGCGGAACGCGATGCGCTGCGTCAACTTTATCAGACTGGCCTTTTTGCCGACGTGCAGGCCAATGCAACCTCCGAACCGGACGGGTTGCACGTGGATTTTGTCGTCACGCGAAATTATTACAACAACATCGTCCGAGTTTTGGGATTGAAAGAGCCGCCCAACGAAGCCACCGCCCTGGCCGCGTTGCAATTGCCTCTCGGTCAGCCTTTTGATCAGCAGGATCTTGATGCAGGAATGCAACGGCTTAAAGAGACGATGCAAGATAACGGATTTTACGAAGCCAACGCACAGCCTGGGCTCGCAAAGGATCCAGCAACGCGTGAAGTGAATATCACGGTGGAGGTTGAACTGGGACGCAGAGCAAAGCTTTCGGCGGTCAACATCAATAATCAAACGTCTTTCCCAACGAAGAAGATACGCGGAGAGCTGAAGTTGAAGCGGGGAACGCAAGTCACCGCCGATCGAATTGATCGCAGCGCGGAGCGTTTGCGCAACTTCCTGGTTTCATCCGGATACCTGGAAGCTCGTGTCACAGCGACACGCGGAGACTATGACGCAAAGTCTGCTACTTTGCCTCTAACTGTGGAGGTTGTAGCTGGTCCTCGCGTTTCGCTGCGCGTGACTGGCACAAAAATATCCGGCAAGGAACTGAGGAAGCTCGTCCCGATTTACACGGAAGGCGACGTCGATCCGGATTTGCTGGAAGAGGGCAAACGCAACGTTCGCGACTGGCTCCAAAACCAAGGCTATTTTGATTCGACAGTGAGTTATACCAATCGGCTAAACCCCACAACCCATGTGGACGAGATTGAATATCAGGTGCATCGTGGAGTCAAACACCGTTTAGTGGGCGTGGTTATCGAAGGGAACCGCTATTTCAGCACGGATGTTCTGCGGAGCCGGCTGCAGGTTCAGCAGGCAAGCCTGTTTTCCCGCGGACGCTTCAGCCAAGCCATGGTTCGTGATGACGCCAATTCAATCGCGTCTCTTTACACCTCGAATGGTTTCCTCCAGTCCAAAGTCATTCCCAAGGTGACCGATGATTATGAGGGAAAAGAGGGTCACATATTCATCGTTTACGAGATTATGGAAGGACAACAGACGCACATTGCGGATCTAACCATTGTAGGGAACCAGGCGCTGACCACGAAGCAGTTACTCACTGTAATCGGCTCCACAAAAGGGCAACCCTATTCCCAGTCCAACGTTGCTTCAGACCGCGATAATATCCTCGCCTATTACTTCGATCAGGGATTCCCGAATGCCCAATTCGACTCGAAAGCGACTCCGGCGGGAACCGACCAGGTGAATTTGGTCTATCAGATCACCGAAGGCCAGCGAGTTGATGTCAGTCAGGTATTGTTGGCTGGATACCGTTACACCAGGCCAGGAATCATTCGAAGACAAGTCGTGGTCAAACCGGACGAACCTTTGCGCGAAGGTGACGTAATCGCAACCCAGCAGAAGCTCTACAATCTTGCAGTCTTCGATCGAGTGCAGGTCGCCCCGCAGAATCCTGATGGCGATTACCCGGACAAAACAGTTGTGGTCGCAGTACAAGAAGGCCAGCGATACACGCTCAGCTATGGATTCGGTTTTGAGGCGCAGCGGCTCGCCTCTACAACGAGTGCAACCTCCACGTCGCTGAATGCCAGCCCTCTTGGCATCCTCGAAGTATCTAAAATCAACGTAGGAGGGCGGGCACACACGCTTTCACTGAAACTCCGCGGAAGCACATTGGAATACCAGGGATTGCTTAGTTATACCGCCCCGAATTTCCTTACCTATTCATGGCTCAACCTGATCATCACCGGCCTCGCTGATAAAGCGAGTTACGTGAATACCTTTACGGCGACTCGCTATGAAGGCAGCGTACAACTGCAGCAGACCGTTTCGCCATCCACTTCTCTGATCTACCGCTATTTCTACCGCCATGTGACGGCAACCAACCTAAACGTTTCCGTCGAGGAAGTGCCTTTGTTCAGTCAGCCGACCAGAGTATCAGGATTTGAAGAGACTTGGGTGCGCGACCGCCGCGATAATCCGGCGGATCCAAGCCACGGAAGCTTCAACACCGCCGATCTCAGCGTGGCCACCCGCGACCTCGGCTCAACAGCTAGCTTCCTTCGCTTCTCCGTTCAAAATTCCACTTACACGCCATTCCACCACCACTCATCTCTGGTTTTCGCGCGCTCTACAACCTTTGGGATAGAGGACGCCTTCAACGGCTCTCCCGAAGACAGTATCCCTCTGGCCGAGCGGCTCTTCGCCGGCGGCGGCACAACCCTGAGGGGATTTTCACTGGACCAGGCAGGCCCTCGCGACCCGACCACGGGATTCCCGGTGGGCGGGCTGGCTATGATTGTCTTCAATCAGGAACTTCGTTTCCCGATGCATTTACCGCTGGTGGGCAGCCACTTGGGTGGAGCTCTCTTTTACGACGCTGGAAACGTTTTTTCAGATATTCAGCATGTCTCCCTGCGTTATACTCCACTGCCGCTGCCCTCGGGCTGCCAGCCCCAGCCTCCGAATGGGACAACGATCACCAACACGTTATCCGAGTGTCCTAACATGAACTATTTCTCGCATACTGTCGGCTTTGGTTTCCGCTATGGGACACCCATTGGGCCCGTGCGTTTGGACTTTGGCTACCAGTTGAATCCAGCCCAGTTTGTATCGTGTACGGCCGCTGTGGGTTCGGTGCAGTGTCCCTCTGTTCAAACGTCCCAATTGCCTCACTTTCAGTTTTTCTTCAATATAGGATCGATATTCTAATGGCCAAACTTCGCCTCATCTTCATACTCGTTCCCACTCTCGCGCTCTGCTTTGCGGTCCCAGCAAGAGCTCAGGATGCCCCGAAAAATGCTTCTTCTTCGGCCACCGTGCCGAGCAAGCCTGCTTCTGCGCCGTTCGTCACAAGCATTGATGGGATTGCCGCTCGCATCGGGAATGATGTTCTGACCGAGAGCCAGGTCCGCGAACTCCAGGATTACCAAAAGCTCGTCGAGGGCAAGGCCCAGCCTCGTACGCAAATTCTGGACGAGCTCGTCGATCAATGGGTCGTCGCGGGCGATGCGCTGGCAACCAAATTTCCGCATCCCACGCCGGCCGAAGTCAGCCTTGAGTTCGAGACACTTCTGAAGCAGTTCCCCTCGCGCGAGCAGTTTCAGACGCACCTTGCGCAGGTCGGACTGACTCAGGATCAGGTACGCCAGGTTATTTCCGATCAGCTCTACTATGCGCGTTTCCTGGACTACAAGTTCCATGCGGTCGCGCAAGTCACGGCCTCGGAAATTCAATCTTATTACCAGCAGGATTTCCTGCCGCAAATGCAGAAGCGGGGCCTTGCGGTTCCTCCCTTGACTCAGGTTGAAGCTCAAATCCGTCAACTCCTCACGCAGGAGGATATAAACGAAAGAGCCGCCCAGTGGCTCGAGCAGGCGAAAGCGCGCCTCCGCATCATCATCCAGCCCGTGGGAGGGGGCGGATGAAACGATGGGCGGTCCGAATCCTCCTCGGATTCGGATTATTGGTAGTCGCAGTCGTCATTTTTCTTGTGGTGATTCTCAATACCGGAACGCTGGACTACTGGGCGCGCGGCTACATCGTCAGAAAAATTGAGAGTAGTCTCTCCACCAAAGCCGAGCTTCGCGCGTTTCGATTCCGCCTTCGCGGACTAAACGTCGAACTCGACGGGCTGACCATTCATGGCCACGAAGCACCGAGCCTTCCCCCTTTCTTCCACGCGGAAAATGTCCGCGTCACTGTTCACATTATCTCCCTGTTTCATCGCAAGATTTCCTTAGGCGATGTTGAAGTCATCCAGCCATCGATTTTCATTCGCATTGGCGAAGACGGAAAAAGCAACGTTCCTATACCGCCGCAAAAGCAACCGGACAAGCCCTGGCAAACGCAACTTTTCAATTTGAAAATCGCTCAACTGAAAATCACCGGCGGAAACCTGCTTTTCAACGATGCGAAGATTCCTTTCGATGTCGAAGGCCAGAATTTCCAATTCGCTATGAACTATCAGGCGGCCCCGTTGGGAAAAGATTCCTATTTTGGGCAGGTTTCCTGGGACCAGGTGCAGATGACCGCGCGTCGCTACATGCCCTTTCGCTTTGATATTGATTCGAAGTTTACTCTGACGCGCACCGCTCTTTCCATCGACGACTTGAATTTGAAGCTGCCGCACACCACCTTCAATGCTCGAGGAGAACTCAGCAGTTTTCAACCTCTCAGCGGAATCTTTCATTATCGAGGGTTTCTAGGGCTGCCGGATCTTCGCGTCATTCTGCGAAAGCCGGAAATGCCGGATGGAAATGTGGAACTCACGGGTACCGCAACCTACATGAACCGCAAGCTGGCGTTGAATGGCGATTACCATGCTCGCGGCCTGAACTTCCACTATTCCTGGTTCCATGCCAATGGTATCGAAAGCTGGGGCGACATCAAGATGGCAGACGGACGCCTGCACATGCCTGTCTTTTATGCCAGAGCATTTGGAGGGAATCTGCAAGGCAAATTGGAGATGAATTTCAAAGGCGTAGCCTTTCGCACCACCTCAAAGCTCGTTGGCGCGAACTTGACCGACGTGCTCGAGGCCGTGAATAACCCTTCATTGCCGGTCCACACGCTCCATTGGAGCGGTGATCTCGAAGCGGACACAGTCTGCACATGGAACCGGGATTTCAAACATTTCGTTGTGAGCGGCGTCACACTGTGGACGCCTCCAGCGCAACCTGCGCCTCGCCTCATTCCTGCCACCGCAAAAATTAACTTCAGTTACGTGATGGATCGAAGTTTAATCAGTCTTCAACAACCCAGCACGATCAGCACGCCGGAAAGTCACGTTTCGTTTGCCGGCACTCTAGGCCGCAATAGCGCGCTGCAAACGACGTTTCACACCGACCGCATAGAAGACTGGTCCGATTTCATTGCGGATTTGCGCGGAAATCAAAACGGCTCCGAACGCATTACCGGGGCAGCTGATTGGACGGGAAGTTTAACCGGGCCTCTCACCGGTCCGACCTTCACAGGCTCTTTCCACGCTCAAAACGCTCATTTTGGCAGGATGTATTTCGGCGACATCACCGGATCAATGTCCTACTCGCCGCGATTTTTCAAATTGACGAATGCTGTCGACAAGCGCGGTGCTTCGGCAGCAAACCTCGATTTGACGCTGCAGTTGCACGACTGGGATTTCTCCAAGAACGGATTATGGAGTCTTCGCGCCAGCCTCAATCATGACTCTTTGGCCGATTTGCAAGGCCTCTTCGGCACATCCTATCCGGTCACAGCCACGGTGACAGGCAATTTCGAGGGAAGCGGCACTCGCCGCGATCCTGTGCTCGACGGAAATATCGATTTGCAAGACGTAACCGCCTATGGAATCCACGTGGACCGTGCCCGCGGAAACCTCAGCCTGCGCCACGACTTCATTCAAGTGAGCGATGCTACCCTCGATCGCGGAACCGGCCATCTCACGGGAGGCTTGACTTACAGGCTCGCCGAACACACAGTGGACTTTCAAACCGTCGGCACGGGAGTTTCTCTCGCCCAATTTGGTTTTCTGCAATCCAAGTCGTTGCCCATCGCAGGCGATATCGATTTCGATTTGCGGGGCAGCGGCCCTATCACTTCGCCACGGGCGCACGGAACGCTGCAACTGGTCGACCTGAAATTCGGCACGGAAGTCCTCGACAGTTTTTCAGGGACGCTCAATTCTGATGGCCATACCGCTTTGCTTGACCTGCAATCAACAAAAACGCGTGGCAAGCTCTCAGCGCATTTCCAAATGGGCCTTTCCGATAATTACCCGCTTTCTGGAAAAATGACTGTCAACCAGATTGATCTCGATCCTTTCATCGTTGCCGGATTGCATCTCGACCAGCTCACGGGCCACAGCAGTATTGATGGCCGGTTGAGCATCTCCGGCGAAGCGCGGCAGCCCGACACGCTGGTGATGCAAGCGGACCTTTCGCAGATCACTTTCGATTATGAATTTGTGAAGCTCCACAACCAGGGTCCGGTTCGTTTGAGCTATGGACACAACGAAGTCCATGTCGAACCCGCCACGCTGATCGGTACCGACACCAACTTCAACATTTCGGGAACCGCCGGTTTTGCCGGTACCCGCCAGCTCAATCTGAAAATCGCAGGATCGATTAATCTGCGGCTTGCCAGTGGCCTTTTTTCCGGCCTCGACGCGCACGGCGTAGCCGAGCTCAACACCACGATTGCCGGCACGCTCTCAAACCCCCAGGTGATTGGCCAGGCCAGGATCACCAAAGCATCCGCGCAGTACTCTGACTTTCCGGCGGGCATCAGCAACCTGAACGGCGAAATCGTCTTTGACCGCAGCCGCATGCTTCTCAATAATTTCACTGCGGAAGCCGGCGGCGGAGCGATGAAGATTTCGGGCAGCGTAGCATATGGGGCGAAACCTATGACTTACGAACTGAATGCAGCCGCGACGCGCGTTCGCCTGCGAACCCAAGGAATGAGCTGGCTGCTCGATGGCAACGTACGTTTCAGCGGCACGTCCCAGGGCGCTCTCTTGTCCGGCGACGCCACGGTACAGCGCGTGGTATTCGATCCCGATGTCGATTTCTCCTCCATGCTGGTTTCATCCCATTCCACTGTCAGCGGGCTCTCCACAACATCAACGTTTTTGCGAAATTTGCAGTTCGATGTCTCCGCCCGCGCAGTGCCGGGAATGCGAATTGACTGGGGTACGGCTCATTTCACCGCGGAAGGTTCAGTTCGCGTGCGTGGTACCTGGGAACATCCCATCGTTCTCGGAAGCGTTCACTTGCTCTCCGGCGAAATGGCTTTTCACGGCAATACCTATCGTCTCACTCGCGGCGACATCAATTTCTCCAACCCTTTTAGGTTTGATCCTGTGCTGAATATCGAAATCTCAACGACCATTAATCCCTACGAAATAACGCTGGATTTCACAGGTCCCGTGAGCCGAATGCAGATCTCCTACCGCTCGGATCCACCGCTGCAGTCGGCGGACATCGTCAATTTGCTCGCTCTAGGAAGCCAAGGCGAGCAGTCTGCGCTGATGAGCACCGCATCTTCCCAGGCGCAGAATTTTACGGCCACAGCTCTTCTCTCCGAGGCGGTAACCAGCCAGATTGGCGCGCCCATCGAGAAACTCTTCGGAATTACCAATTTCCGCATCGATCCATTTCTTGCCAGCAGCTTGGCGACGACCGGAGTCACGCAAACCACTGAGGCGCGCGTGACGATTGAGAAGCAGGTGACGCACGATTTAAGCGTCACGTACAGCACCAACGCCGCCTCGAATCAGCAGCAGGTGATTGAGGTCGATTATGCCTTCCGCCGCAACGTCACCATCGTCGCTTTGCGCGACATCAACGGCATCTACGGCGTCAGCATAAAATTCACCAATCATTTTCGGTAATTACCCAGTCATTCCGGCAAAACCAACAGCGCTTCGCGAGGCAGAATCGCCAACCAGGGCTGTGGCCGGGTCCTGAAAATTGACCATTGCTCACGCGTTATTTCCGCCTGCAAATGATGATCCCCGCCCGGCTGCGACGCACTGTGCAGGCGCAGATAGAGCGTGGCGTGAAAAGGTGTTTCGCTCACGCGTACAAGCCAGCAGGGAAACGTATTGCACGCGGCCGCCGCTTCATCGCCCTCAAACGCGAAACGGATGTAATGTGCTCGAATGCCGACGTAGGCTGTGCTCCTCGGGCGCGTTCCGTTAATCTGCAGGACGCAATTCCAATCCAGTGCTTCCACCAGGCCTTCGCCCTTTTCGCGCGCCCGCGAGAAATTCTTCAGTCCAGTGAGCAGCGCCACATCCAAGCTGGGCGGCTCGCGGAAAATTGCGTCGCGCGCTCCATTGGCAGCCACCTTGCCCTTGGACAGCACGAGCAGCTTCGTCGCGATGCGATACGCTTCTTCGATATTATGCGTTACGTACAGCGCGGGCCGCTGGAACTGTGCGAGCGTGACGATTAGTTGCTGTTCAATCCGGCTCCGCAAATACGTATCCAGCGCAGAAAGTGGCTCGTCCAGCAGCAGCGCCTCGGGCTCCGGTGCCAGTGCACGCGCCAGTGCCGTACGCTGTTGTTCGCCGCCGGAAAGTTCGCGCGGCAATCGATGCTCGCAGCCATCCAGATGCACATCCGCAATTTGTTTCCGGACTCGCGCCTCGCGCTCGCTTCCCTGTTTCACTCCAAACGCCACATTCTCGGCCACAGTTAAATGCGGAAATAGCGCGTAGTTCTGAAACAGCAGCCCAACCCCGCGATGCCCCGCCGGAACATTGATTCGCGCCCCCGAATCAAAAAGTACTCTCTCGTTCAGCCGAATGAAGCCTTCGTCGGGACGCTCGAGTCCAGCGATGCAGCGCAATGTCATGCTCTTGCCCGCGCCCGAAGGGCCCAAAATCGCCAACACTTCGGTGTCGCATGAGAATTCCGGCTCAAGCGAAAAACTGGCTAGTCGCTTGCTGAAGCGCACTTCCAGCGCCATCAGCCGCGCCTCACCCGCAACCGCGCCGAATTTTGCAGGTGCGTCCAGTAATACATGCAAGCGATCATCCCGAGTGAAATGGCGATATCAATCAAAGACCAGAAAATTGCCTGACGCATTTCATTGCCTTCCACCGCGAAATAAATGGCGATGGGAATCGTCTCGGTTTTGCCGGGAATACTGCCGGCCAGCATCAACGTCGCGCCAAATTCACCTAGCGCGCGTGCGAACGCCAGAATCGTCCCCGCCAAAATCCCCGGCCACGCCAGGGGCAGCGCCACTCTTCGGAAAACGCACCATTCCGAAGCACCCAGCGTGCGCGCTGCTTGCAAGAGTGTCATATCGATTTGCTCAAGCGCTGCGCGAATGCTCAGGTACATCAGCGGAAACGAAACCACCGCCGCTGCGATCACCGTCGCTGGCCAGGAAAAAACAACGGAAGCGCCAAAGTGCATCAACAATCGGCCCAGCGGGCCATTGCGGCCGAAGATCAGGAGCAGAATGAATCCCACCACCGTTGGCGGCAGCACCAGTGGCAGAAGAAAAATTCCATCCAGCAAAGCCAGCCCGGCGCCGCGTCGGTTCGCTCGCCAAACTGCCGCCGCCGCGCCGAGCACAAGCGTAATGGCTGTTGCTGTGATGCTGGTTTCGAGCGAGAGCCACACCGGCGAGAGATCAGCGGTCATGGCCACCATTAATTTGCCTTTGGAGCTTTGCCTGCCGCCGTGAAACCGTACTTCTCGAATTCATTCAAAGAATCGAGAGATTCAAGGCTGTCAAGCAGCGTGCGCGCCGCTTGCGGTGACTTGGAATCCTTGAGCAGCGCAATGGGATAAAGAATCGGCAGATGAGAATCATCCGACGCCGTAGCCACCACGCGCACCGCGCTTGAAATGCGCGCATCCGTCACGTAAACCAACCCCGCGTCCGCATTTCCGGTTTCTACATACGCCAGTGCTTGCCGCACGTCCTGCGCGTACACGAGCTTGCCCGTGATTTTCGGCAGCAGGTTCAAATTCTGAAGCGTCTCTTTCGCGTACATCCCTGCTGGCACAACCTGAGGATCGCCCATCGCGATGGACCTCACAGAACTCTTCGTCAAATCCCCAAAGTTGTTAATGCCACGCTCTCGGGTCGGCACAATCAGCACAAGCTGATTTCCCAACAGATCACGCCGCGTTCCAGCAACCAAGAGATTGTCTTTCTCCAGCGCGTCCATCTGTGGCTCTCCGGCAGAAATGAAAATATCGACGGGAGCGCCCTGCTCGATCTGGTGTTGCAGCGTCCCGGACGCGCCAAAGTTGCACACAACTCGCTGATCCGGATGGCTACGCTCATAGCTCTCTCCGATCGTTTGCAACGGTGCCTTTAAGCTGATGGCCGCCGATATGGTCAGCGTAATCGGCTGATTCGGCGCATGAGCATTGCCGCATGCATTGAGTCCAAAGCACACTGCGAGGACCACGCAGCCAACGGACCCTCTCTTCCATCGCAGCTTCGTTGCTGAAGAAATATGCTCCCTCCTGAAACACCGCTTAAAGATTCCCTATCCTAGACGAACCCTTGTGCCCGCGCAATTTCGCATCGTTCTGATAACATGGCAGGCGAGAGTACAATCGCGGAGAGTTTATGGACCAGCTCCTGGAATGGCGGAAAGAATTTCCTATCCTCGAAAAAACCACTTACCTCATCAGCAATTCGCTGGGAGCCATGCCGCGCGCCGTCTACGACCAGATGAAAAACTACGCTGACGCCTGGGGTTCTCGCGGTGTTCGCGCTTGGGAAGAGGGCTGGTGGGAAATGGCCGTCGCGGTCGGCGACAAAGTTGGCGCGATCATCGGCGCCGGCCCTGGCGAGATTTCCCTGCACCAAAACGTGACTCTGACTCAGGCAATCATTTCCTCGTCCTTCGATTTTTTCTCTCGCCGGAACAAGGTCATCCTCACCGACCTGGAATTCCCCTCAACGATTTACTTTTATATGGAACAGCGCCGCTCCGGCGCGCGCGTGGAACTTCTAAAGTCAGAGGACGGCCTGCACATTCCGCTCGAGCATGTCCTGGCCGCGATAGACGATACAACGCTGCTTGTTCCCATCTCGCTTGTGCTTTTTCGCAGCGCCACTCTCGTCGCTGCCAGAGCCATCATCGAACGCGCTCACAAATTCGGCGCGCACGTCATTCTTGACTGCTTCCAGGCTGCAGGAACGGTGCCTTTCAATGTGCGCGTACTCGAGACCGATTTCGCCGTCGGCGGCGTTCTCAAATGGCTCTGTGGCGGCCCCGGCGTCGCTTATTTGTACGTGCGTCCTGACCTTCGTGCGAAGTTTTCTCCAAGAATCTCCGGCTGGCTCGCTCACAAGCGCCCTTTCAATTTCGAAGCGGCGCCGCTCGACGCCCGCAACGACTCCTATCGCTTTTTGAACGGCACTCCCCACATCCCCGCGCTCTATGCCTGCCAGCCCGGCCTGGAAATCATCCACAAAGTCGGAGTGGGCGCCATTCGCGAAAAATCTGTGCGCCAGACTTCACAATTGATCGAAGGCGCTCTTCGCCGCGGCTGGCGCGCCAATTCGCCCCGCGACTCTTCCGAACGCGGCGGTACCGTCTCGATCGATTGCCCTCACGCTATGGAGGTAAAAAACGAGTTGATCGCCCGCGACATTCTCGTCGACTACCGCCCTGGCGCCGGCATTCGCATTTCGCCCCATTTCTACAATACCGATGAGGAAGTTGATTTCTCTCTCGCGCAGATCGATGAAATCCTCTCGAGCCGCGCCTGGGAACGCCATCTTCAGCCAGCCTGATTCGCCGGTGCTATAATCCCGCAACCGCCGTGCCAGCCTTTCCGGCGAAGGACGAATCCCAATCCTGAGAAAAGCTGGCGAACAGTCCAAAGGCGAAGAATTGACCGAAGCAAATGGCCACAATTGGGCGTTGCAACGGCATTCCATGGTCGAGGAGCAGCTCCGCAGGCGCGGC
>JASHRN010000232.1 GCA_030037335.1 Candidatus Acidiferrales bacterium
GATTTGCTCCAGCATCTCGTTGAAAGTTTCCACGAGCACTGCCAGTTCAGCTTCTTCCTTTCCGCGCCGGGCCCGCACCGAATAGTTCTTTTCGCGTGAAACTGTTCGTGCAACATGCGCCAGGTGCACAACGGGTTCAGCAATCGAGCGGCGCGCGATCTGAGAAAGAAGTAACGCAACAATCAGAGAAAGTATGAGCATCGTCAAGGCAATTGCAACATAGCGCTTGACCCGTGCATACAGCATTCGCTCGTCCGATTGAATGAAAACAAAGCCTTCGCGCTGGCCCTGAAAGAGAATCGTGTGGACGAGCATCACATCTCCGGCTTCTATCCACGAGCGCTCCTCTTCTCCTGCGATTTGTGCCCGGGCGGGAATTCGCGCACTGTTGTCCCGCTTGTACGTTGCGAAAGCCTGCCCCTCCGCATTGTAAATGCAAGCTGAGACGATGTTCGGAGCGAGTCCAAACGCTGACAGTGTCCTTTGTGCGGCGACTGGATCATCGAAAGTCAATGCGGAGATGCTATTGGACCCGGTGATTTGGGCCTGAATCGAAAGATTACGCACGAGCAAAGTTTGAAATGACGTAAGGTCATATGTGACGAACCCGCTGCACGCGAACAACAACGCCGTCGCGCTGACGAACATACTCATGCGCGTCAGCTTTCTGGTTATTGAAACGGAGCGTCTGCTGAACACTTTTAGCCTCCGGATCGCGCGTTTCGTCTGACTGTAAGCGCCACTTTCAACAGGTCAGAGCTCACCGTCAGCCCAGCATGTATTGCGCTCGCCAGATTCACGTCGAAGCGGACTCTGTCACCTTTCAGGACAAACTCAATCATGCCGCCATGTTCACTGAACCGCGGAATGTCGCTGACCGTCAGCACGCTGGCGTTATTCATTGCCGTAAGAATTTCCTTGAGACGCTCTTCTTCTGAGGCGCTAATGAAAAGGATTCGACAGGCAAGCGCGTCTTGCAAGTTTGAAACACGCCGGGCAACCAGGTTCTGGCCTGCTCGCGATTCTCCCGCCAATGCGGCGTCCAGGGCTGGACCGAAGGGGTCTTTTCCGAGGACGCAAATAGCAAAGGAGTCCTTTCTGTCAATGCTTGGTTGGGATGGCCACTCGACGAAACGGCTGAAATCGTAGAGGTAAGCCGCTTTTACTTGATACTCGCTCGGCGAGGATGCTTGCGCAAAGGCCTTAGCCGGACACAGAGAGAGCATCACAACTATAGCTCGACTCAGCCACCGCCCGCAGCGAGGATGGAAACGGTTCGATACATATGTTCTGAACTTCACGCGAACATCCCTTAGTGCTTCCAGGTAAACTGCGCATATATAGCCCGTTTGATCCCCACGTTTGGCGCACCGTTCACGCCGAGACCGTATTCCACTTGATAGGGTCGAAACAAATTCTCCCCGGTCACCGACAGCTCGAATTGTTCCGCAAAGTGCCAGCCCACGTGCGCATCCATGGTGGAATACTGCCGCACAACTTGCGCTGGCAGCGCGCTAACATAACGGTACGTTGGATCAATCTCGAATCCCTTTGGCAGGTCGAAGAGCGACTGGATAACTGCCTCATGGCGAGGACTTGAACCTACGTCACTCGAAGCAGTGGTTGCGTCTGTTATTCCCGGCTTGTCCTTTAAGTGCATTTGCAGGTAAGAATAGGAGCCCTTCAACTCCCACCAACTTGTCGCTTTCCAATTTGGGTTGATCTCAACGCCATCGGTGTTGCCCTCGAGTCCATTGGCCCAGGGTACGGAAACGAGCACATAGGTGTAGGAAGGCGGGGGAGACTGCGCGAATCCAAGGGACACAGCACCAAGGCTTTGTAAGTCATTATAGTTATTAAAGAAACTGGCGATGTCGACAAACAGATGAGAATTGACCTGCGTCCGATAACCGCCCTCGTACCCCAGCAGTTGTTCCGGTTTGAAAGTCGGGTCTCCTTGAATTTCTAGGAAAACTGGGAACGGCGGAGCCGCAGAGACGAAGCCCGTTAACGCGAGATCCTGGTCTAAGCGCGAGGGCGTCCGTACTGCTCGAGTCACGGCTGCCCAAAAGGACTGATGGTCGCTCGGTGTCCATAGAACTCTGCCGCTCGGCTCAAAATCCAAGCCGCTGAAGTTGTTGTGCTGGATCTTGGTTCCGACTGTCAGCGAAACTCTATTCTCAAGAATGGGGATTTCGTCCTGAATAAATCCGCTATAAACGCTGTCGGTCTGTTGATGAGGAAGAAAATTTACAGTTGCTTGGGTTTGTAGGAAATTGCTCGGGCTGAGGGTCATGCCCAAGCCCCAAATGAAATCTTCATTCTTGGGAAGAATCAGGTGATGTATGAAATCCAAGTCGAATGTATCGCGCGTCTCTCCAAATTGTGCGTCTTGGCGGTTCGTTCGATCAAAGTAAGCTCTTAATTGAAGATCAGAGCCATTGTTCAACAGGCGCTTCCAGTGTGCCAGCAAATTGCCGCCTGACACCAAACTCGTACTGTCGACGTTTGCTTGCGAGGGAGGTGAAAAGAAAGCTATGTTCGTCTCACTTCCACTTTCGCCGCTATAAACATCTCCTTGTACGGTAATGCTATTTCCGTTGTCCGGCTTCCAATCGGAACGAAATCCGAGTTGTCCCAATCGCCATTCGTCAAAAGGGTCTCCATTCGTGTGAAACTCCTGGCCGCGGACAAAGCCCATCCCATACACGCGATAGTCCACATTCTTTCCGAACGTTCCCCCAAATCGCAACGCGCCGGTCCCTTGGTCGATGTTTCCTCCGCCTACAGTTGCAAGCGTCCCGTGCGTATCCGCAGCGCTTTTCGTGATGATATTGATTACCCCGTTCACCGCGTTCGATCCCCAAATCGTTCCGCCCGGCCCGCGGATCACTTCGATTCGATCCACGTCCTGCAGCATCACGTTCTGTACGTCCCAGTACACGCCTTCGAAGAGAGGCGTGTAGACGCTTCTTCCGTCGATCAACACCAGCACGGATCTCGAGAAGGCTCCTCCAAATCCGCGTATGCCAACCACCCAGCTATCGGAGTCGATTCGTGCTACCTCAACGCCGGGGACTAGTCGCAGGGCTTCGGGAATAGTTGTGGCGCCCGAGCGTCGAATGTCTTCCTGCGTAAGCACATAAATAGCCGCAGGAGTTCGCATCAGCTTTTCTGGTTCCTTTGAGACGGTCGTGACTTCCACGTTGCCCAGCTGAGCCAAGCTCATAGCTTTCAGGCTCTCAGCGGGGGCTTGACTTGCAGGCGCGCTTTGAGCACGCGCATAACCCATTGCTCCATTCACTGACAGTAAGAGAATGAGAATGCCCGCCGCTCTTCGGCTCCGCTTGACCAGATTTCTGGCACAGTTCGAGCAAGCGGAAACTATTTGGTTCTCCATGGGATTCCATCGGCTTGCGGTGGAGGGGAAAGCGGGCCGCAATGCCGGCTCAATACGGGACTAGCTTACCATGTAGAAACTTTGAGTCGCCTCTTGTTGCGCTCAAGATGCTCAAAACCTCAACACGCGGGAGTTAAATCAGGGAAGGCAATTCACCGCCGGTCAGCAGCCAAGTGCCGAACGTCCCGACCCACCACCATGTAGATGACATCCTCGGCGATGTTCGTGGCATGGTCTCCAATACGCTCAAGGTTCTTAGTGATGAGAATGAGCTCGAATGCAGGAAAAACCACCGCGGAATTTTCCATCATATAGGTCAGAAGTTCACGGAAAATCTGATCACGGAGATGATCGACTTCGTCGTCCCGAGTCAAAACAGACTTGGCCAGTTCGGCATCACCTCGGACAAGCGAGTTCAAGCTATCGCGTACCATTCCTTCTGCCAACTCGCTCATTCGCGGCAAATCCACATAAGGCTTGACCTGCGGATGACGAAGAATCCGAAGCGCGGATTGCGCAATGTTCACGGCTTGATCGCCGATGCGTTCGAGATCGCTGTTGATTCGGGATGCGGAAAAAATAAACCGCAAGTCCACGGCCATCGGTGCGTGGAGAGCTACGAGCTGCATCACGCGATCGTCAATCTCGATTTGCAGGTCGTTTATCCCGGCCTCCTCCTCCAGGACTCGGTTCGCCAATGCCTCGCTTTTCTGAAAAACAGACTGCACCGCTTGGTGCACAGCATGTTCCGCGAGGCCGGCCATCTGCAGCAGGCGCTCTTTCAGTTGCTCCAAATCGTGTTCGAAATGCCTTTCCATGCAACTCCTCGACTATTTGTCTTAGTCACCTCTGAAAACCCCGTGCCGGTTGGATCCGGGAATCATCCAAACCGTCCAGTAATATACGCTTCCGTTCGTGGATCGGACGGCGTCGTAAACAGTTTCCTCGTGGGCTGATACTCGATGAGTTGGCCCTCAAGAAGAAACGCCGTGAAATCGCTGCTCCGCGCAGCTTGCTGCATGTTATGAGTCACGATCACAACTGTCCAATTCTCCTTGAGTTCGAAGAGTAGCTCTTCGATCTTCGCGGTAGAAATTGGGTCCAAAGCCGAGCAAGGCTCATCAAGCAAGAGCACTTCAGGACTAACAGCTAAAGCGCGGGCAATGCAGAGTCGCTGTTGCTGGCCTCCGGAAAGCCCAAGCCCGGACTGGCTCAGCTTGTCCTTCACTTCATTCCACAGGCCGGCTTTATTCAGGGTGTGTTCCACGCGGTCGTCCATTTCAGAGCGTGGCAATTTTTCGTATAGCCTGACACCGAACGCAATGTTTTCGTATATCGACATAGGGAACGGGGTAGGCTTCTGAAAAACCATCCCAATCCTTGCCCGCAGCGGCCCGATGCTTTTCAGGGTCAAAATGTTCTCGCCGTCGAGAATTACCTCGCCCTCGACACGCTGGCCGGGATAGAGATCGTACATGCGGTTGAAAACTCGCAAAAGCGTCGATTTGCCGCATCCGGACGGCCCAATGAACGCCGTGACCCTGTTTTGACTAATCTCCAAGCTGACACCCTTGATCGCGTGAAATTTCCCGTAATAAAAATTTATATTTCGAGCTGCGATCTTCACAGGGAGGGGGCAGGCGACGACTGGCTCCGCGACATCGTGGGATTTGGCCGGTACGGCGACGCTCGCCAGGGAGTAACCTTGGGGCCGATCGGAACTCATTTGGGCACCTGCACCTTACCAAGGAACCAGCGCGCGATTAGACTCAGCGCCAGAACGAAGAGAATCGTGATAAAAGCTGCGGCCCATGCCATTTGCTGCCAGTTTGCGTAAGGACTCAGCGCGAACTGAAAAATCACCACAGGGACATTGGCCATGGCGTGAAATAAATTTCCGGAAAAGAACTGGTTATTTAGGACGGTGAACAATAAAGGAGCCGTCTCTCCGGTGATGCGCGCCAAGCCGATGAGTATGCCGGTGAGAATACCTGCACGAGCGGCCTTCCATGTCACCTTAGTGATGACGACCCAAGCCGGCGCTCCCAGCGCGATGGCCGCTTCTCGCATGTCACTGCCGACCAAGCTGAGCATTTCATCTGTGGTACGCACGATGATCGGAATCATCAAAATCGCCAAAGCCACGCTACCGGATAACGCCGAAAAATGCCCCATCGGAGCGACCATGATGGCGTAGACAAAAAGGCCAATTTCGATGGATGGCGCACTGAGCATGATGTCATTGATGAAGCGCACGGCGTTTGCGGTGGGTCCGCGGAAACCATATTCCGCCAGCCATGTCCCGCCCATCAGGCCTACGGGTATGCCAATGAGCAGCGACACCGCCAACAAGATGAGGCTTCCGACGAATGCATTGCGGAGGCCAAAAGCGTTGGTACCCGGGGGCGGCGTATCCTTGATGAACAGGTCCCAGTGCATCCCGGCAAGGCCAAATCTTAGCGTCGTCCAGAGGATCCAAAACAGGAAGAACACGCCGACGAGCGTGGCGGCACCCATCAGGATTTTGCTGGTGACGTCAACGCTGCGGCGCCTGACGTATACGCTCATCATCATGCCGCCGCCCCTTCCTTGCGGCCGAGGCGGCGAATCAGTAAAACGGCGCAAAAGCGTACGGCCAAAGTGACAGCGATGAGAATCAGGCCCAAGTAAATCAATGAAGAGACGTACAGCTTGGTTGTCGCTTCCGCGAATTCATTGGCAAGAACCGAAGGAATAGTTGCTCCGGGCATCAACAGGCTCGCGGAAAGCACGTTACTATTGCCGATGACGAAAGTAACGGCCATGGTTTCTCCCAACGCGCGACCCAACCCCAAGAAGATTCCACCGACGACCGCCGAACGGGTGTAGGGCAGAATAATATTCCAGGCAACTTCCCACGTCGTGGCTCCCATGGCGTAAGCAGATTCGCGCAAAGACGATGGCACAATAAGGAATACGTCCCGCATAATCGACGACATATACGGCAGAATCATGATCGCCAAGACAATTCCGGCGGTTAGCATGCCGATTCCCATGGGCGGCCCTTGAAACAAAAGTCCAATCCCCGGAATCGCACCAAGTTTGTCGTTGATCCAAGGCTCGATTTTGGCGAAAACCGGCGCGAAGACCACAAGTCCCCATAGGCCGTAAACGATACTGGGGATGGCGGCCAAGAGTTCGATCGCGGTAGCTACGGGCTTCTTGATCCAGGCGGGAGCGATCTCGGCAATGAAGACCGCGACTCCAAAGCTGACAGGCACACCAAGCACCATTGCGATTGCAGAGCTGATTAGAGTACTGATGATGAACGGAAAAGCACCGAAAGTCTGAGTTACGGGGTTCCAATCGCTTGATTTAAGGAATCCCCAAATACCAAACACGTGGATCGACGTTCGGCTATCATACGCGATTGCAATAACAGTAGCGAAGAGCGCACCCGCAACCAAGAAGGCTGCAAACACTGCCGTCTTGTGAAACAGAAAATCTGCCGACAGGTGCCAGGATATGCCGGCAGACTTAGGCTTCTCGGACAATGGCTGGATTTTCGGTAACACAACATCCGAGCCGCTCATTTGCTTCCCTTGGTCAGCGTTAACGGTTACTGGCACCGCAGTTCAAATGCTGTAACCGAGTTCCTTCTTCCAGTACGACTTGATAGATGCGACGGTACTGGGCGGCAATGGTCCGAAGGAGATCGACCGAGCCATCTCCTGTCCCTGCTCGAACCCCCAATCAAAAAACCTCATTACTGCCATATTGGTTTCTTTGGAGGCACTCTTACGCAGGATTTGCCAAGTGCAGCCCGAAATCGGCCACGTGCCGGGGCCGGCCTGGTCTGTGAGGATCACGTAAAAGTCCTGCGCTTTGGTGAAGTCCACATGCGCTGCCGCGTCCTGGAAACCTTTGAGACTGGGGCTGACGACCTTGCCGTCGCGATTGACCATGCGCGTCCATGATAAGTGGCTCTCCAAGATGTAAGCGTACTCGACGTAGCCGATCGAACCGGGGATACGCTGAACGTACGAAGCTACTCCTTCGTTGCCTTTGCCGCCGACGCCGGTGGGCCAAGCGACAGAAGTATTAGCGCCAACCTTTTGCTTCCATTCCGGGCTGACCTTTGACAAGTAGTCACAGAACGTAAAGGTCGTGCCGGAGCCGTCAGAACGGTGGACGACAGTAATGTCCATATCGGGCAGCTTTAGACCTGAATTGAGCTTAGCGATGGCGGGGTCGTTCCACTTCTTAACATTTCCGAAATAGATGTCTGCGATGAGCGGTCCGCTGAGGATAAGCTGGCCAGCTTGGATCCCCGGTAGATTGTAAACTAGGTCTTCGCCGGCGACTGCAGTGGGGAATTGAATCAGTCCCGCACTGCTCAGGTCCTCAGGCTTAAGCGGCATGTCACTGGCGCCAAACGCCACTGTGCCGGCCTTGATTTGGGCAATCCCCCCGCCAGAACCGATGGACTGGTAGTTGATCTCGATGCCCGTCTTGTTTTGGTAGGCGGCATCCCATTTGGCAATCAATGGATACACCCAAGTGCTTCCCGCTCCGGTCAGCGCAGTTTGCGCTCCCGCGACCGCTCCAACCGTTGCCAGTGCCAGAAAGATGGCTGAGACTTTAAGCAGTTTCATAACTCCTCCTCTAGAGCGTGCCGCTTCGCGATTACAGAATTGTTACAATCCGATGAACACACTATGAATACCTTCTAAGTTGACTATCGAAATGAATTCCGGTCAATTGCGGATGGGCTTGGAGGAGTTGATCTCCAAGCCCCCGTGCATTCGAGTACGCAATCGCTAAGGCAGGTCGTAGCGCAAGTCGACATAGGCCATCCCAAGATGCGCGCTTGCCGCGTTCCCGGGGGTTCCCGTAACTGACCAAGGATTTCGCGACAGATACGAAATCTGCGTGATCAGCTTCAGATCGCCGTAATTAGGATTCTTCCAAAAGGTTTGGATCAGGCCGATAGTCGGCTCTTGAATTGTCCGGTTTTGGCTGCTTCCCGAGCCTGGATAACCATAACCAGTGTAAGTCGTTGTGCCACCTGTTCCTGGCGTTGCTTGGAAATCTCGGCCGAAATAGGCTGCTCCGTAATAGGTGTAAAGGAGGCTTTTGTTCATAGTGTATTCAAAACCGCCAACTCCAGATCCGGCATGGATGGGAGAGGGCACAAAATTACCAGCCGCATTGACGTTAACCGCAAAATCCGGACCCAATTGAAAAATATACCGCCCGCCGCCGTCGCTCCAGAAGGTGTTGGCAATCAGATGAAAATTCTTTGCCAATTCGAGATTGGCATTGATTGAGCCGCCACCAGCAGAGGTACTCACGTTGCCGAGAAGGGGTGTATCCAGACGGAAAACGCGGTAAAGGCCAGCGACTTCGATGTGGAAGTTCTTGCCACCGCCATTGGGATGCGTGTCAAAGGCAAGCTTTGAAATAACGTCCGGCGCCTTGTTTGGGGTCTTTGAACCGCCGCCATTGCCATTTTCATCGATCTGATTATCGTCCGTACTAGTAAATGTGCTGGGATAGGTAACCAAGCCGCCGTTTTGTTGCTCTGGATCTTCGAGGGCAAAACCCCAGGCTATGTTGTCATTGGGGTGAAGAACGACGCGAAAACTGGGAGTACGCAGCCAAACGAGGCCGACTTGGTAGTTCGTATCCATGTCTTGGGAGTAGAAGATGTCTCCTGGCATCGGCGAAATACCGATTCGATTGGGGGTCATCATGCTCCACGACTGTCCTGCAAGGACCTCAATCTTTCCTTTGTGGACGTCAACCCAGTAGAGGCGCATGCGCATTGTGTCCGAGTGACTTCCAATTTGGAGGTTGGTCGCGGCGTTGCCAAGAAAGTCAGCCTCGACGTAGCCCCTCACCTTCAAATCGCCGCCAGGATTGGCGTCTATCTTCATCCCGAGGCGTGAGTTCTGAGCGCTGAAGCGGAGTTCGGTCAGCTGGCCGGCAGGAGAAGAAGCATTGAACGGAATGCCGCCGAAACTGGTGCCGATGCCGCTGCCGACGTCAGTGGAACGAAAAACGGTTGTGAAGTCCATGAATCCCAAGGGTGAGAACTCGGCGCCTCCGATCTTGAAGTAAAGAGGTGACTGGTCACCTTGGTCTGACTGAGTGTCGGACTTTGAGAATGTCGCCGCTCCCGCAGCAATATCTTCCGTAGAAGACGCTTTAGCGGTTGTGGCCTGAGTTGCAGGCGCTGCAATGGCCGATGAGCTTTCGCCCTTCTGCTGCTGGACTGGCGCTTTCTCTGCTTTGTTACTAGCTTTTTTTGAATGAAGCGCGGCAGAAGCGCCGTTTGCGTCATCTGATGCCTTCGAAGTCCCGCTGTCTCCGGTTCCAGCGAACGCTACCATGCCCGATATCAGCATCACTACCAACAATGTAGCCAGTCTTCTTCTCATTCATTTCCCCCTTGTGGTTCGCAATCGTGCAGCTCTCGGTTTAGGAGCTACAGTTTTTCCCTTATTGTGAGCGGGAAGTATCCGCTGCGACCTTGAATGTAACATTAGCACTAGATGAATATTCTGTTACGTTGATTCAGCGGCGAGCGCAGTCCCGCAAGTCGAATTGGGGGGCTTTGCGCGGATTGCGCGTCTGCGAAAGCTAAGCGCTACAGTGCAAGAGGAACGGAAAAATGGAAGCTGGATCCCTTAGCGACTGTGCTGTCGACCCAAATCCGGCCCCCGTGAGCCTCGACGATATGTTTGGCGATGGCGAGGCCAAGACCTGTTCCACCCAAGTCGCGCGAACGTGCAGCGTCAACTCGATAGAAACGTTCAAAAATTCTGGCTTGATCGCTTTGTGGAATCCCGATGCCATTATCCACAACAGAAACAATGGCGAAAGTGTCTTCTCGACTCACACTGACCTCTATCCTGCCTCCCTGCGGCGTATATTGAACCGCGTTATCGAGTAGATTGCGGAGAACCTCTCGCAGAAGTCTGGCATTGCCTCGCACTGGCGGAAGTCCGTTCTGCGGGGTGATCGATTTTAGAGCAAGGCTTTTCTGGTTGGCCGCTCCTTCCACGGATTCGACAGTTGAGAGGATTATGCCGCGAATGTCCAATATTTGTGATTCCATATTTAGCTTTCCCGCCTCGATTTGGGAAAGCTTCAAGAGATCATCGGTCAGTCGCGACAGTCGGCTGGCATGGTTTCGAATCACTTCGATGAAATGCCGGTTGTTCCGCTCGTCCTCAAGGCCGCCCGTTAGAAGTGTTTCCGCAAAACCCTGGATCGCTGTCAGCGGAGTGCGCAGCTCATGCGAGACATTTGCGACGAAATCTTTTCGGATCTGCTCCATTCGCCGGATTTCCGTGATTTCGTGAAAGACAATGACAGCGCCAAAAGTGCTGGTACTCTGGCTTGATTTGACGTGAGCGCCTTCCTCTTGGGGGCCTGAAATGGGAGTCACAGTAACCGAGAACGTCCGCGGCTGAGTGCTGCCCAGCGAAATCTCGCCGGTCCCTTCTTGCCCTGCAAGCGCTCTGCGAATCCATTCAAGAACATCCGGTCGACGGATTACCGCGACCGCAGGCTCCGCGCCATCGTTGATGCGTTGAACATTCCACGTTCTCGCAAACGCTTCATTGCAAAAGATGACCTTTTCACGCATATCGATAACGGCGATGCCCTCGACCATGCTACGAAGAATTGCTGCGGATCGATTGCGCTCTTCTGAAAGGGAATTGATCGTTGTGCTCAACCGAGAAGCTGTGTCTTTCAGCGTTCGAGCCAGATCCCCTAGCTCATCGGTGGCTGAATCCTGGAGCTGTGCGTTGAAATTGCCGTCGGCTACTTCCCGCGAGAATTCTTGGAGCCGTTCAACGCGGCCTGCGAAACGCCGGGAAAAGGCAAACGAGATTCCGATCGCAACCAACAGAACAATAAGCGAGACTCCCCAAAGCTCACGCCTGACTCGAGCGAGTGCACTATTGATTTGAGTGAGAGGCGTCGCAAAGCGAATGATCACTGGCGGCCCGGCGGATTGGTCGAATCGCATTGCCCAATAGACGAGGTCTCGGTTCAAAGTATGGCTGTGGCGTACCGATTCACCTTCGCCTGAAGCCATTGCTTGACGGAACTCGGGCCGATTCGAGTGGTTCTCCATGCTTTCGACATCGTGCGCCGAATCCGCAAGAACGCGGCCGTCAGATGCGATGATCGTCACGCGCACTCCGCTGTGCGACATCCATGAAGCCCATGACGCCAAGGCTGACCTGTTTTCAAACGCGGGCGGGTGATCTTTGGCCAACTGCGCCAAAGAACTTAGCTGCTCGTCGGCGGCATGAATGTAATGCTCACGAAGGATTCGCCCAGCGTAGATATCGAGGGTGAGGACAACGGCAAGAAGGAGGACAAAATAAGTCAGGCCCAGTTTCCAGAAGATGCTGCTTAGAGCCAATCTCAATTTGGCCGAGTTGCCTTCATTTCAAAAATGTAGCCGGCTCCTCGAACAGTTTTCAGGTGTTCCGGCTTCTCAGGGTCTTTTTCCACCTTTTCCCGGAGTCGGCGAACGTACACATCCACGCTGCGTGGCGTGACGAAGCGATCGCTGCCCCACACCGCATCCAGCAACTGATCCCGTGAAAACACACGATTCGGTCGCGATGCCAGGTAGTAAAGCAATCGGAATTCCAAGGTGCTAAGCGGGACTGCTTTACCATCACTTTCCGCTCGATAGGAGAGAGGATCGATCCGCAGCGAGCCCGCCTCAAGCGTTTTCGCTTCTTCGGACGCTGGCTGAAGGCGGCGAAGAAGAGCCTTTATCCGCGCAACAAGCTCTCGTGGGCTGAAGGGCTTTGTGACGTAGTCGTCGGCGCCGAGTTCGAGCCCGACCACTCGGTCCGCCTCCTCGCCACGCGCGGTTAACATCAAAATTGGAAGCCGGTTGAGCCTTTCATCGCGGCGAATCTCTTTGCAGATTTCCAGTCCGGAGACTTTGGGAAGCATAAGATCCAGAATCAGCAAATCCGGCGGCGATTTCCTAATTAGCGCTAATCCGCTAGGACCGTCGCCGCATGCGAATACCTGAAAACTCTCCTTTTCCAGATTGTAACGGACCAGCTCGACGATGTCCTTATCATCTTCAATGATGAGGATACGTGATAGGGGATTCACACGGAAAGCATAGCGGAGCTGCAGCTTCCCGGCAACAATAGCACGGGATTGTTAAAGAATTTTTACAAACCTTTCTTTAGCCAAGGATAATAAGCACTTAGTCATATTTCTCAAAACGTATCTGCTTTCGGTCTAAGCCAAACTCTTCTTTGAGGATGAACCTGACTTCATCGACCATCGCTTTCAAACCACAAATGTAGGCTTTGAATTCCCGACGGTCCGCGAATATCTTTCGTAAATGCGTCTGAACGTACCCTGTTTCCCCGTGCCAATCTGCCGGGGGGCGGCTCAGCGTCGGAATAAAATGAAACCGGGTGTGCCGTTCGGCCAACGCCTCGAACTCACTTCGATAAAGAATGGTTTCAGGGTGGCGCACTCCAAAGAGCAGCCAGACGTCGTGAATAAGTTGCTCGCCATTATCGAGGAGCGCGCTAAGCATGCCTCGGATAGGAGCTATCCCCGTACCAGTCGCAATGAATACAAGTTCCTGTTCAATGGGCGCAGAAACGACAAATGAACCATGCGGGCCGTTTAGGTCGACCATCGCATCCTGTTTCATGTCGCACAAAAAATTAGAAACATAGCCGTTTTCAACGCGATTTAGGCAGAGATCAAATTGTTTTCCGTCTCTTGGTGCGGAAGCGATTGAATACGGGCGCGCTTCCCGCCCTCCATTGTGCGGCACGTCTAGAGATACAAACTGGCCAGCGTAAAATTCCAGAGCGCCGCCGTCGATGATCTCCCATTCAAAGTGCTTGGTAGACGGCGTCAGCTCAATGACGCGCCTCAATGCGGCGCGGAATCCCCTTGGCGGGATGAACGGTCGCGTTGGCATATTTGAGCGTGCGTTTTTCGGCTCGCATCCATTTTATCGCAACTGGACCTTAAACTTCCCAGGAGAGCTTGGTCAATTAGAAGCACAGCCGCTTCTCAGCGCCTGAAACCCTGTGCTACCATGCTGAGTTTGACGAGAACCTTCTACAGCGCTCAGCAGGAATCCCGACGTCGAAAGCGAACAGGACTATGAAGGCCTTGCGAAAAATGCGTCCCGCGCAAGGAGCGCAACTTGAGTCCATTCCAATTCCGGCGTTTGGTCCCTCCGACGTTTTAGTGCGTGTACGTGCTGCTTCGATCTGTGGGACGGATCTGCATATTTATCATTGGGATCAGTGGTCAGCATCGCGCATTCGGCCGCCGATGACCTTCGGTCACGAATTTTGCGGGGCCATCGAAAAAATAGGCTCGGAAGTCGAAGCGCTGAGGGCGGGTGATTTCGTCAGCGCCGAAATGCACGTCAATTGCGGCCACTGCCGCGCTTGCCACGCTGGCCAGCCTCATCTTTGTCGCAATGTCAAAATTATCGGAATTGATGCCGATGGTTGTTTTGCCGAGTTCGTGCGGATCCCCGCGCGCAACATCTGGAAAATTGATGCTGCAATTCCCGAGCACTATGCTGCGATACTCGATCCCCTTGGGAATGCGGTTCATACTGTGCTGGCCGGTGAAATCGCCGGTCAGACGGTTGCGATTACCGGCTGCGGCCCCATCGGTTTGATGGCCATTGCGGTGGCGCGCGCGTGCGGCTGTTCAACGATCTTTGCAACGGAGATTAACGCCCATCGCCGAGCGCTGGCGAAGCGAATGGGAGCGGATGAGGTTCTCGATCCACGCTCGCATGATCCAGTTGCACGAGTGCTGGAGGGTACTCATCAGGATGGGGTGGATGTGCTACTGGAAATGAGCGGCAATCCTAGCGGCATTCGTCAGGGTTTTCAAATGCTTCGTCAGGGAGGGCGCGCTTCTCTTTTGGGCATTCCGAGCGAGGCTGTCACGCTGGATTTATTGAGCGACGTCATCTTCAAGGGCGCGACCGTGCAGGGAATTTACGGGCGCAAGATGTTCCAGACGTGGGAGCAAATGAGTTCGCTGCTCAAAAGCGGTCGACTGAATCTGGAGCCGCTGTTCAATGAACGGCTGTCATTGGATCGTTTCACGGAGGCATTTAAGCTTCTGGAAACCGGCCAGGCGGGAAAGATTCTTTTCTATCCAAACGGCGACGCAGCCTAGAAATCTATTTATTACGGCCATCATTCTGCTATAGAAACCTGCCCGCGCGTCTATTTCGTATATCACGCCAGCCCGAAGGCTGTCCTATAATGCTGAAGGACGACTAAAGGACCGGTTTTGGAGGAAATATGGCAACACCATCGCCCATTTCTACTCGCCCTCAGACGCAATACTTTCGCGATGCTATAGAGGATCTCAAAGCTCAACATCTCCATTTCCGCTTACGCATTCTCGATGGCGAGCAGAAGCCGATCGCTACCGTCGACGGCAAAGAGGTAATCAACCTCAGTTCGAACAATTATCTGGGTTTGACCACTCATCCCACATTGCGCCGCGCTGCCATTGACGCAATTCGCAAGTACGGAGTCGGATCCGGCGCCGTGCGCACCATTGTCGGTACGATGAAGATTCATATGGAACTAGAAGAGCAGATTGCACGTTTCAAGGGCACGGAGGCGTGCGTGGTTTTTCAGTCTGGGTTCACCGCCAATTCCGGGACCGTTTCCGCGATTCTTGGCAAGGAAGACTTGATCGTCTCCGATGAGTTGAACCATGCGTCAATTATCGATGGCTGCCGCCTTTCGAAAGCTACGATCAAGGTCTTCAAGCATAAGGATGTGGCTGATTGCGGACGGATCCTCGAGGAAACGAAAGACTGGAATGGACATAAGCTGCTGATAACGGATGGCGTTTTTTCGATGGATGGAGACATTGCACCTTTGCCGCAATTGTGCGACTTGGCGGAGAAATATAACTGCATCATGATGGTTGACGATGCGCATTCCTCGGGCGTTCTTGGCTGCAATGGTCGCGGCACAGTAGACCACTTAGGGTGCCACGGACGCGTGGACATTCAGGTGGGGACTCTCAGCAAGGCGATCGGTTCGATTGGAGGATACGTCTGCGGTTCTCGCGACCTTATCGATTTTCTTTATCACAGAGGGCGGCCATTCCTCTTCTCTACGTCGCATCCGCCTTCCGTCACGGCCACGTGCCAGGCCGCATTTGCACTCCTCGATTCCACCGCTGGCGAGAAGCTCATCAAACGCCTCTGGAGCAATACAAAATTTTTCAAGCGCAAGCTCAAGCGATTGGGATTCGACACCGGCAAAAGTGAAACTCCCATTACACCCATCATGGTGGGCGATGCGGCGAAGGCTTTTGAGTTTTCACGTCAGTTGTTCGATGAGGGTTTGCTGGCATTGGCGATTGGTTATCCAACGGTGGCCCAAGGGAAAGCCCGGCTGCGCACCATTGTCACGGCGACGCATAAGCGGGCCGATCTGGAACGCGCAGCTGAGATTCTGGAGCGTGTGGGCAAGAGACTCGAAGTGATCTGAAGAGGGGGCTCATCTTACTGTATCGATAGAGATGGCATTACAGCCGTGTTGCGCGCCGCAGCCTTGTACTCCGAGAAAGGTGGTTTTATGAGTCGAAGAAAAGATGCTCCTAGAACTCGACCCTCAAAATCCAACTCAAAGCCGCAGGACAATATGGGGCCCCCAAGAGACGATTTAATCGATGAAGCTTCGCGCGAGTCATTCCCTGCCAGCGACTCACCCGCGTGGGCGATTCCCAGAAGGCGAAAACAGAAGTCATAAGTTTTGTCTCGACTTGATCTTTCGCCAGTTCCGCTTTCCGTGGCGTCGCAATCCCGTCCGACACCAAAGCCATGACTTCCGCCTGTTAACTCTTTGTCTATAAATCTCCAGTTCGTACTTCCGCCACAAGACGCCGGAGTCACAATATGCAAAGTACTAGAACCTGACGCCGATCCTCCGGCGGCGAGGAATGGGGTAAGTCCAATGCGCAAATGGCAACTTTCAGTCTGCTTTGCCACCGCTATTGTATTAAGTATCGCTGTAACCGGTTGCAGTCACGCTGTTTTTCAGCAATCCGGCACAAGTGGAAGCAGTACCAGCCCGATGATTCTCACGCTGCACGACGCACCCCCAACAACGCCGAGCGGCGTTACAGTCACCTCTTTCGAGGTCACGATTAGCAGTGTGACTCTGCAGCCTGGCAACGTCTCGCTGCTGACCAGTCCACAAACAGTTGAATTGACTCAACTCCAGACGAATTCCGTTTTCTTGCAGACCACGCAGGTCGCGACGGGAACCTATACCGGAATCACGATCACCTACGCGAGCCCGCAGTACACATTCTTGAACAATAGTGGCTCCCCCGTGACTGTGAACGGGCAAGTTTGTGCAGCGAACGCCTCTTGCGTTGTATCGAATCCCACAGTTGACAACCTCACTGGTACCGCGACGTTCTCGTCCTCCCTTACGGTTGCGCAGGGGGTCACTACGCTTGTTGAGGCGGACATCGACTTAAACGATATCATCCAAACTGGATTCGATCTGGATTTCAGTAAGTCAGGGGCAGCTACGGTGATGTCGGTTTCAAGCACATCCGAAGCCCCAACGATGAATGTGGCTGGCCAGGTCACATCCGTAGGCTCGAATACATTTCAGCTCGCCACAACTCAAGGGCCAGCACTTACTATTACCACGAACAGTAGTACGGTCTTTGAATTTGCCCGCGACAATTGCACTGCGAACGATTTCAGTTGTATTGCAAACGGCCAAATTGTGGATGCAGCGGTGGAGATACAGAGTGATGGAGCGACGTTTGACGCGGAGGAAGTGGATTTCGATGACGCTCCAAGCACACAGCAAGTCAGCGGCACCGTTGTGATCCAGAATGGCACGCCACCCACATCTGTAGTTATCGTTGTCCACAATACCATTCCGCCTGTCTCGAGTCTGCCTCCAGGAACAGCGGTAACGGTCACAATCGGGGGCTCAGCGTCATATGTGATCAATAACGGGTCTTTTGTACTGCCCACTGGACTGAGTTTTGCGTCCACTTCTGACGTGCTTGTCGGTCAGGAAATGGAAGCGCGCGTGGCCTCAACGAGCAGCATTTCCAACGGTGCATTTACAACAGACAGACTTGCTCTTGAGCAAACGCAGATTGAGGCGGTCGTGAGTTCCGTCGATTCAAGCGTAACACCTTATCCTTATTTCGTTCTGAGTCCGCTGCCGCCAATCTTCAGCGCCGCGCCTGTGAATCAGTCATCTCAACTCGAAGTGGTGGATACCAGCGCAAATGGAACGGAGGGGACCGTCTATCAAGGGTTCACTCCAGATAACATTGGCGGCCTGACTCCGGGAGCGAGCGAGTACGTCGATGTTGGAGGCTTTCTGTTCAACACGACTGGCACGGTCGGCTCACCATCCATCATCGCAACTGTAGTGCGCCCTTCGACCTAGCACGCCCGCTCTCTTGAGCTTGTAGCA
>JASHRN010000233.1 GCA_030037335.1 Candidatus Acidiferrales bacterium
ATAATCCCAGCCGCGCAACCGAAGATCCCTTTTTGCTGATTCGCAAGCTGACGCCCGCCGATTGTCCGCAACTTTATCTCGCCATCGGCTGGGACGACAGCTTGCTTTACGAGAATCGTGAATTCGTCGCGCTGCTCTCCACGCTCAAGATGCCCTATCGCTACGCCGAAGTTCCCGGCAAGCACGAATGGAAAGTCTGGGATGAGCAAATCCAGCGCGTCCTTGCGCTCGAGGCTCCAGTAATCGGCGCGCTCCCTCAGCCCCAGTAGAATAAACGAAGTTTGCGATTCGGAGGCAAGCCAGCACCATACACGCGTGCGCGGCGCTAGCGAGCGGTTTTTTTCGTTGTTTGGAATTCAGCTCAGGAGCCCGGAGGTTGCTCGGCCGCCTGGCGCTCAGCGACAATTTTTCTCGCATTCGCGTAGAGCGCCCGTGCTTGCGGGATCAAACCTTCCGCTTTCTGCACTTGCGGGTCGTTATCGATGGAAACCGTTAGCCCGGCAGGCAGCCCAAAAGCGTAGGTGAGAACCTCGCGCTGGATGTGCTGTTTGATCCAGTCCGAGTTTTTGCTGACTTCCTGTTGCGTGTACTTGATGCCCTCCCGGTCCAGGAAACCCAGAAATTGCGACATCACCGCATCACTCACAGTGAAGTCCTTGGTCACCGCCGGATGCGTGCCCATGAAATAGCGCGTGAAGTCTCCCACACCATTCGGCTCCGATTGAGCAGAAGAAAAGTAGGGCGGCGCATATGGAAAAATAACGTTGCGGCTATAGAGAAGCAACTGGAAGGGAGTCGGGGATGGCGGAGCATCTTCGACGTCCGGTGTGATTCCGCCGCCGCCATACACTTTGCGTCCGCTGTCGGTCAGCCGGACTTCCTGCTCTTTATTCGGATGGCGGTCGGTCTCGTAATCGTAAATCGAGACATTGCTGTAATCGCGCTGAATCAAGCGGCCACTGGGCGTGTAATAGCGGGCCGTCGTCAGCCACAGCGAGGTGTTGTTGTCTGTCTGTAGTTGCGTCTGCACCAATCCTTTTCCGAAGCTGCGAGTTCCGGCGATCAGGGCGCGGTCATGATCTTGCAGTGCGCCGGTCACAATCTCAGACGCCGACGCGCTTCCGCCATTGATCAGCACCACCACCGGCACGTTGTAGCCGCTGTTTCCCGTTAGCGCATAATAGCGGCGTTCGGGTGACTCCCGCCCCTTGTGCGAAACCACCAGCTGATCCTTCGCGAGGAACATGTCTGCCATCCCGATGGCCTGCGTGAGCAAACCGCCGGGATTCCCGCGCAAATCGAGGATCAGCCCATCGAGGTGCGGATAATCCAGCTTTTTCAGAGCCGCCGCCAAATCAGCGTCGGTATTCTCAGACGTAAATCCGCTGACGTGAACGTAGCCAATGCCCGGCCTCAGAATCGTCGCAAATTCGACCGCCGATTGTGGAATCTCGTCGCGCATCACTGCCACAGTGATCGGTTTGGGCGTTCCCTCGCGGTCGAGTGTGATGGACACGACCGTTCCGCGCGGGCCTTTCAGCATGTCGGCAATCTGCGGGGAGCCAAGGTCCGTCGTATCTTTGCCATCAACCTTCACAATCACATCGCCCGGCTTGATTCCTGCTCGATCCGCGGGAGAGCCGGGAAAAGGTGAAACCACTTCCACGTGGTTCTCAATCGGGACAATGCTCATCCCCACGCCGTAATAGTTCCCGCGCTGCTGTTCCATCTGCAGCGACCAATCCTGAGGATCGAAGAAATGCGAATGCGGATCGAGAACTTCCAGCATCCCCGGAATCGCGCCATCGTAGACAACCTTGTTGGTGTCAATCGGCTCCGCGTAGTTCTGCTGAACAATGGAAAGCACTTGTGCAAATGTCTTCAGGGAATCCTGCAGGTCCGACCCGCCAGAGGCCGTGGCCTTCAACGAAGGTCCATACAGCCCGCCCAGGATGGCGGCAACAATCAGAACAAGCGCCAAGAGCAACGCTCCGCGCTTGGAAGATTCCGTGGTTTCCTCGGGAAATGGTTTGCGGTTCATTTTGAGGTACTCGCTGAAGCGCCCAGCCAGCCTTCCTAACTCTGCCAGCCACTATAGCATAAATTCTCTGGCCATCTGACCGCCGGGTTTTGTGTATCGGGCGTCTGGGACTTATTGGCTAACCAATTTTTATAAAAGCGGAAATTTCCGCGATTAGAAATGAGTCCGAGTGTTTGTTTTGTGTAAGTTGCATCGATTTCTAATTTTCCATATCTGCCGCGATTAGAATCACCTTTTGTTCGCCTCAGGCCGCAAAAACAAAAACGGCCGCGTCGCCGCGGCTGCCTCGTGTTCTCGTCCATCTTCCTCTTCGGCTGGAGCATATAGTCAAAGGTACTGTGTATCATAGAGTTAACGAAAAGGCAAGAATAAAGATACGGATTAGTGGGCCGCATTGGGGCTCGACTGTCGGTCGGGCGATGCGCAGAGTTCCCTCGCCGACGTGAGATCCAATAGTAGTTTTTGACCCTTGGTCGGGGACAGAGTAGCGATGTGGCTTATCTTGCCTTCCAGGCTGTCAATGTAGGGGCGCAAACTGTTGCCCGATACGAGCCCCATTCGCAGCTTGTGGATGCCAGACCGGACTTGTGCGACGTACTCGCGGCGTATACTTGGAAACCGGTTGAGCACGGTGCCGAGTAGGAGCTTGCGGTCGCCGGGACCCATTATCTTAATTTTTCTATGAGAGATTCCGAATCCCGCGGAGCTCAGCGTCCGCGTTACGGTCTGAATGACGTGCTGTGGTCGGTCTCCCGAAAACGCCAAGTCATCAATCCATGTGGAGTACGCAATTGCCGACTTTTCACATTGAGAACGTATCGGCCCATCTATGTTGTGCAAAACGAGATTGGCTAAAAGGGCGCTGGTAGGCGCACCTTGGGGTAAGCGTCTCTCGAAGGTCGTGAGTTTTGTGAGAATGCTAGAAATGCGTGCAGAAAATCCGAGCATTTCTCGCCACACTCGAAAAATCTGCCGGTTATCGATTGACGGGAAAAAGGCCTTAATGTCAACAGTCACTAGAGTTCTAGCACCGACATGCATCATGACGTTGTCGAGGACTGTCTTTCCTCGGATTCCCCCGCAGAGGTACGTGGGAAGCGCAAGCGGTCGTAAGATTCTTCTGTAAATTCGTGTTTGTATCCACTTCAGGTTATCTGCAGGGTTGTCAATCTTTCTGGCCTTGCGGGCAGTCGCAACTCTCTGAAATGGCCGTGATTTCTTCAGCTGGTTGAACGGATGATACACCGCACCAGCTAAGCTACAGACACTACGAAGTTCGGCCCTCGGAATGCCGAGGCAGGCTTCAAACGCCCTGATAGAGTAAGTGGGAGCTCTATCGGGAAATGGATCGCTTAGCAAGACGGCCGGCTTTCATTGGCACGTTTCCCAGTAGGAATCGGGTCAGCAGTTCGGAGACACGGTGAAGCTCGGTGGGATCTGTGATTTTCAGATCGTCGGGCTCCGCGGCCAACAGGACTAGGAGATGATGGGGAATCCCGAGTGCCCGGCTAATCTTTTGGAGCATCCCGACGCTCGGTTGACGCTTTTTCGCCTCCAGAAGAGAAATATGACTTGGGTCAATTCCCGCGCGCTGTGCGAGGTCCTTTTGCTGAAGCCCAGCTATCGCCCGGGCGATTTTAAGCGCTTTGCCATAATCCATATGAGTTCCTGCAATTGGGCATTGGGTCACCCTGAACAGTACAATGAGCGGCTACTTCTTAAAGGCGTTTAGCAAACACTCGGTGACTTTTCTCACGCAGGCAAATGCATCGCAACTATCTGCGTGTTGTTTTCGCCGAAGGCGTCGCGCCTCAGCTATCGCCGCTTCAATATCTCTTTTCTGCTCTGGCTCGATGTCGCCTTGAGTCTGCACTGCCTTGAGAGAGGCGATGCAGGCTTCGAGATCTTTGAAACGTCTCATTGCTGACTCCTTTCCCGACGCAAGAGCGCCGTGCCGCAGAGCGCACTTTCCGAAAAGGAGCGACATCGAACCGAGCGACCCAATTGCCAGAGTGCCGCTAGATAAATCAGCACAACAGACAAACGCACATTAGGTGAACACCCATTGCACATAGTCCGTCGCACTTAGCGCGGCTCGTATTCATCGTGACCGATGCGGACACGAGACGCGAAAGCCGAAGCCTTCACGTCATTAGCTTCCACATGTGCCAAAAATAGGCTTGTGGCTGACCCTTACGGGCCCACGGAAAGGGCAAAGCAACGAAGGAGCAGCAATTTTCAAAGATCAGGTCAGCCGCCGTAACGGCGGCCCGGTTTCGGATATTACTGAAATGCTCAAATCTTTGTCAACCTAATTTTCTAAAAGTCATTTTACGTGACATCGGAAATACGGAATACCTTGCGCGGGTGAGGCGCGCAAAAGGAAATTGTCGTTTGGAGGCTTTTCGGCACGGCTGCCCTTCGCGAAATCGCTCAGGATAAAAAGCCGTGCCCTGACGAGGCCTGTGGCTGAGGGTGTGTGTCAGACAAAGCGGCGTCGAGCTCCGGCTGCGCCCGCTCCGCGGGCAAGCCGGAGTCCGCGAGGCGGACCGCCGCACTCCAAAAAGGCAAAAGCAGGTTCCTCGTCGTCCTAGAGCAAGCGAGTGGCGAGAGGGCAAGGCAAGAACCCACCCTTCGCACAAAACGCTCAGGATGGGGCACCCGTTCTGGAGGCTGGAAAAGAGTACCCGGCGCATTGCGATTTCGCGCTGCGGCGTCGGGTGCAGCCCTTCGTTCCTCAGGGTAAACAAGCAGCGCCCCTACGAAAGAAAAAGCAGGTCCCTCACCGCCATCGCACAAAGGCAGTGCGCTGGGTTCGGGATGACAACAAAACAACAAAATGCAGATCCCCCGCAGTCGTTCGCAGAAGGCGCGACCGGGCTCGGAATGACAGTCCTACGATACTGGGTTCACTGAGAGAGCAAACCAAGAACTGGCGGGGTAAACCCGCCGCTACGGGGAGAGGCAACAGCAGATCCTCCGGTAAACGACACCGGAGTCCACACTGCGGACTTCGACTCCGCAGAAACCGCTCCGCTCAGGATGACACCTTAAAGACGAAAGGCCGCAGAACTTCGCAAATGACGCGAAGCTCTGCACTACAGGAAACGAAAGGCTGGTTCCAGAACGCGCGTTGACTTGGCCGTGCTGGCGCGATTAAGATGCGACCGTATCTTAGGCATTCTCGGGGCGCATTCTTAGGGACGCATGCTTAGGGCGCATTCTCGGAGCGCCATTCTTAGACACGCACGCTTAGGACGCATTCTTAGGGGGCATAGATGAATCCTCGACGGTGGCAATGGCTTACGGCAGCTCTCGTTTTTGCGGTGCTGGTTGTTATCTCCTGTTCGCTGCTTCTCCAAGGCCATCGCGCAAGCGCCGCGATGCGGAGCCATAGCGCGAAGGTCGTCGCTGCGGCTTCCGATTCACGGCTTGCCGGCGCATATCGCTTCAAAAAGGGCGGCTGGACTTATGTGCACCTGCAAGGCACGCCGGATCAAATCGGCTATCAGCACGGCTACCTGCTCGCGCCGGAGATTCGCGACGCTTTTGCCGCGGTCAAGCTCGAAGACACGCACAATACCCATCACAACTGGCAATTTTTCCGCGATGCCGCGCAGAACATGCTTTGGCCGCACGTCGACGCAGAATATCAAAGCGAACTGAAGGGAATTGTTGCGGGACTCCATGCGCACGGCGTGATGAATATGGACCTGGATGACGTCGTCGCGCTGAATGCGTTCATGGAACTGCCGGATTACTACGCGCCGTGGTACGACAAGCACCACAAAGTCGCAAATGCGCCCAAGCGCGAGGTTCAAGGGCATTGCAGCGCGTTCGTTGCCACGGGAAGCTGGACCAAAGATGGGCAAATCGTCATCGCGCACAACAATTGGACCGCTTACCTCGAAGGCGAGCGCTGGCGCGTCATTTTCGACATCGTTCCCGAACATGGATACCGCATGATCGGCGACGGCTTCCCGGGAGTGATCGTCAGCGACGACGATTTCACCATCAATTCCGATGGCCTGATGGTGACGGAAACCACCATTTCCGATTTTCACGGATGGAATCCCAACGGCATTCCGGAATTTGACCGCGCGCGGAAGGCGATGCAGTACGCGGGTTCCATCGACGATTACGTGAAGATCATGCTCGATGGCAACAACGGCGGATACGCCAACGATTGGCTCATCGGCGACCGCAAGACCGGAGAAATCGCGCAGTTCGAGCTCGGCCTGAAGGCTTACAAAGTATGGCGAACCAAGAACGGATATTTCGTGGGCTCGAATTTCACCAGCGACCCCACCGTCACCAAGCTGGACACGACGTACAACAACGATGATCCTTCGATGTCGCCCAATGCCCGTCACATGCGCTGGGACGAGCTGATGAAAGAGAACAAAGGCAAGATCGACGTTCAGCTTGCAGAGAAATTCGAGGGCGATCACTACGACGCGTACACGAAAAAAGAAGGCGCGGACGGCCGCACTCTTTGCGGGCACAGTGACGCGAGCGCCGGAGGTGATAAGGGCTGGGGTGTTGCAGCGTTCGATCCGATGGGTGCCGTTCAGGGAAAAGTTACGGACAGCAATATGGCCGCGCACATGGAACTGATCGCGCGCGCCGGCCATCCTTGCGGCGAGAATTTCTATGCCAAGCCCTTTCTAGCCGCCCATCCGCAATACGACTGGCAGGCGCCGGTGCTGCGCGACATGATTGCGGGACCCTGGACTGAATTTCAAGAAAACCAGCACGCGGCAAGGTAGCCTTATTCCCTTTGTTTTCTGTAGCACGCGCTGAACAGGATGGTTTTTCAGCGCGTGTCTCATTCCTGCGTTATACTGCCCCGAAGCTCGGGTAAGGACCGGCCCCGCCCCGGTAGTTCTCTTTGGTGCGCATCTCGGGAGTCTCTGTGACCCTCATTGAAGCATTGCTGCTGCTTTTGATTCTGTCCCGCGTGATCGGCGAAGTCGTCGAACGCCTGGGACAGCCGGCGATGATCGGGGAAATCGCCGCGGGCGTCCTTCTGGGTCCGTCCGCGCTGGCGCTGATTCATTACACTCCGGAGATCCAGGCCATCGCTGATCTCGGCGTATTCCTTCTGGTTTTTCTGGTCGGGATGGAAATGGACCTCGACGTTCTCTGGAAAGCCTTCCGCGGCCGCGGCGCATTGGTGGGCCTTGCCGGATTCACGATACCGCTGGGGCTTGGAATTCTCGTCGGCTACGGATTTCAGATGGGCGCGACGCAGATGATTTTCATTGGGCTGTGCATCGCGATTACGGCGCTGCCGGTCAGCGTGCGCATTCTGATGGATCTGAACAAGCTGCAAACCGACATTGGTCAGAGAATCATTTCAGCCGCGGTGACCAATGACGTGGCTTCGCTGCTTTTCCTCGGCATCATCCTCGGAGTAAAAGACCATGGCCCTTCGACCGGAGGTCTTCTGATTTCCGTTTCTTTGGCGCTGGTGAAGGCGCTGGTTTTCATGGCCGCAATTATTCTGGTTTCGCGTCTAATAAAAAAATACACTCCGGGAAAGTTCCGACGCTCGCGCAATTTGATAGACCCGTTTCTCGCAAAACTCAAAGGAAAAGAATCGCTCTTTGCGGTAGTGCTGCTCTTTGTGATCGCTTTTGCGAGCCTTTCTGAGCTGCTCGGCCTGCACTTCATCGTGGGGGCTTTCTTCGGATCCATGCTGCTGAGCCACGCGGTATTGGGCAGAGACAACTATGAGGAAGTCAGGAAGACCGCCTCGAACGTAACCATGGGATTTCTTGGGCCGATTTTTTTCGCGGCGATCGGATTGGAATTTGATGCGTCGAGCCTAAGGAACTGGGAGCTGGTCGTCGCCGTGTTGCTGGTTGCGTTTGTAGGGAAAATCGCGGGAGGGTACATCGGCGGCAGGCTTGCGGGCCTCCACGACAAACAAAGCTGGGCGCTGGGGATTGGCTTGAATGGACGCGGAATCATGGAATTGGTTATCGCAAGTATCGCGCTCTCGAACCACTTTATTGGGGACCAATTGTTCACAATTCTCGTTCTAATGGCGGTAGTTACAACCATCGTGACTCCCGTACTGCTCAAACGAGCTTACGACCGTCTACCTTCGGAACAAGCGGCGGCACTCGCCGTAGGGCTTGGAAGGGATGCAGCGGACTAAGCCATGCGCGCGCATTCTCTATCATCCGGCGGTCGTGCGAATTGCTGCGTTAGCCGAAGCGGCGTAGAATGATATTGAATTCTCCGATTTCCGCGGCCTGCCGGAGAAAAAACCAATGGCCGCGGGAACGATTTCATCGCTCGAGGGCGATGAAGATGCCTGCGAAAATTTTGCAATCGCGGCATGCAGGGCGCAAGGGGAAACTCCCGCGCCTCCCTTCACGAAGCGAGCGCAAATTAGTTGGCGCTTAGAGTCCCGTGATTTGGAAAGGAGAGAGCTGGAGAGTTTCGCGTACCGGCTTGTCTGCCCAATTCCTTCACGGAATTGGGGTTTTTTTTGAGGAGACAATTTTTGCAGAGTGTGGAGCTAACGCCGACGCAGCCATGTATTGACGGCG
>JASHRN010000234.1 GCA_030037335.1 Candidatus Acidiferrales bacterium
GTTCTTACGGCCTCGCGCGCCCATTCAAATTCGTAAGAAGCAACTGAACCGTCAAAAACCTCCATTGAATGAGCGGGTGTTCCGGCAAATACGACCGTACCAGTCGGAATTTATCTCCTTGAAAAACCTGCTCTTGCTCTGGCATAAGCGCTTGACATTCCGTCGCAAATGAGCCTAAAATCAATATGCGACTGAACGAGTCGTATATAGTTGCAACAAGCTTATGCTGAAGCTATCCAAAAAATCCGATTACGCGCTCATCGCTTTGAAGCATCTGGCCGTGCACGCTGAAGAAGGCTCGTTCAGCGCCGCGGACATCGCCGACGTTTATGGCATCTCCGCTCCGCTTATGGCCAAAGTGCTTCAGCGCCTCGCGCGCGTTGGCATCCTTACCGCTCGGTACGGCTCGAGCGGCGGGTACACATTGGCACGCGACGCGCGTCTTATCACCGCGCTCGAAGCCATCGACGCCATCGACGGCCCGCTTTCGCTCACTTCCTGCGTCACGCATCGTGGCGACTGCGAGCAAACGAAAACCTGCACCATCAAAGAACCGCTTCGCAAAGTGAATGACAGCATTCTCACTGTGCTGAGCAAAGTCACCATTTCGCAGATTGCAGACGACGCCCCGGCTTCCGAGGTCGTCGAATTGAGAATTTAGGAGAAGAGCATGGCAGTCAAGCTTCCGATTTATTTCGATAATCACGCGACCACGCAGGTCGATCCGCGCGTCGTCGACGCAATGCTTCCGTATTTCAACGAGAAGTTCGGCAACGCCGCAAGCCGCAACCACGCGTTTGGTTGGTCCGCCGAAGAGGGCGTCGAAGAAGCCCGCGCGCAAGTCGCCCGCCTCATCAACGCCACGCCGAAGGAAATCGTCATCACCAGCGGCGCCACCGAATCCGATAATCTCGCCATCAAAGGCGTCGCTGCAATGTACCGCGAAAAGGGCAATCACATCATCACGCAGGTCACCGAACACAAAGCCGTGCTCGACACCTGCAAGCGCCTCGAAAAAGAGGGCTACGAGGTCACTTATCTGCCCGTGGAAAAAGACGGTCGCATCAATCTCGACGACCTTCGCCGCGCCATCACCCCGAAAACAATTCTCATCACCATTATGTACGCCAATAACGAAATCGGCGTCATTCAGCCCATCGCTGAAATTGGCAAGATCGCCAAAGAGAAGGGAATCTTCTTCCACGTCGACGGCGTGCAGGCCATCGGCAAAGTTCCCGTCGACGTGCAAAAAGACGGCATCGACCTGCTCTCGATTTCCGCGCACAAGCTCTACGGCCCCAAGGGCGTTGGCGCGCTGTACGTTCGCCGCAAAAATCCACGCGTTCAGTTGACCGCGCTCATCGATGGCGGCGGCCACGAACGCGGCATGCGCTCCGGCACGCTCAACGTTCCCGGTATCGTCGGCCTCGGCAAAGCCTGCGATCTCTGCCGCGAGGAAATGGCCGAAGAGAGCGCCCGTCTCGCCGGCCTGCGCGACCGCCTGAAAAACGGCATCATGGGCAAGCTTGACGAAACCTTTATCAATGGCTCCATGGAGCATCGCCTGCCACACAACATCAACATCAGCTTCGCGTACGTCGAAGGCGAATCGCTTCTCATGGGCATCAATGACATTGCCGTTTCGAGCGGCTCGGCTTGCACTTCCGCCACGCTCGAGCCCAGCTACGTGCTCAAGGCTCTCGGCGTTGGTGAAGATCTGGCGCACACTTCGATTCGCTTCGGCCTCGGCCGCTTCAACACCATCGAGGAAGTGGATTACGTCACCGATCGCGTCGTCGAAACCGTCGAGCGCCTTCGCGAGCTTTCGCCGCTTTACGAAATGGCCAAGGAAGAGGGCGTCGACGTCAGCAAAATGAATTGGAAGACGGCATAAGCCAATGGGCATTCGGGAAGCGATAACGGCTTCGATTATTAAGGCGATCTGGAGCGCCTTGAGGCCGCGGAAATCGTCCCAGCAAACAAATGCTTAGAGATTGTCATTTGCTTAGAGATTGTCATTCCGAGGAGCGAAGTTGGCGACGAGGAATCTGCTTTTGAATTTGTAGGGGCCGATCGGGTTTATCGGCCCGTTTCGCTCCATGCATAGCAGCGGCTTTAGCCGCTGAGGTCATTTGAAGGTTTTGAGCAAAATTTTCTGGAGGGCATGATGGCTTATTCGGACAAAGTAATCGATCACTACAATAATCCGCGCAACGTCGGCTCGCTCGACAAGAAGGATAAAAACGTCGGCACGGGCCTCGTCGGCGCGCCGGAGTGCGGCGACGTGATGAAGCTGCAAATGAAAATCAATCCCGAGACCCGCGTCATCGAAGAGGCCAAGTTCAAGACCTTCGGCTGCGGCTCGGCGATTGCCAGCTCCTCGCTCGCCACGGAATGGGTGCGCGGCAAGACCGTCGAAGAGGCGCTCGCCATCAAGAATACGGACATCGTCCGCGAGCTCTCGCTTCCGCCGGTGAAAATCCACTGCTCCGTGCTCGCCGAGGACGCCATCAAGGCGGCCATCTCGGACTGGAAGCAGAAGGCCGGCGAATCGAAGCCCGCAGCCGTCGAAGCTGCGACGCCCGCGCACAGTTGACAGTTGTATTGTCATTCTGAGGGCGCTTTTCGCCCGGAGAATCTCGCTTCGACGGTTTCAGTTGTCATTCCGAGCGAGTCCCGATGCTCTTCATCGGGACGACGAGGAATCTGCTTTTGAATTTGTAGGGGCCGATCGAATTTATCGGCCCGTTTCGCCCCGTCCGCCGGGGTTGATGGAGCGGCGGCGGCTTTACGCGCGACTTTTGCGCTCCAGTCGCATTTGCGGAGCCGCCAGTCTTAAAAATATGATTCACGTAACCGAAAAAGCGGCGCAGAAAATCCGCGAATTGCTCGCCAAGGAAGGCGTCCCCGAGGATTCAGGAGGCCTCCGCGTCGGCGTCCAGGGAGGCGGCTGCTCGGGACTGTCTTACGCCATGCGTCTCGAAACGAAAGCGCGCGACCGCGACAACGTCATCGAAGAAAATGGCGCCCGGGTATTCGTCGATCCCAAGAGCTCGCTCTACTTGGCGGATGTCACCCTCGATTTCGAAGAGACGCTCGTGCGCCAGGGATTCGTTTTTCAGAATCCTCAGGCCACGCGAAGCTGCGGCTGCGGCAGCTCCTTCACCGCGTGAGAATTGCATGAGAGGCAGGCCGGCTCTTCCGTTTCAGTCCTCAGCGGGGGAAATCCTGAGAATTCGATGAGCGTCACAAAGACCCAAACCGGGATTACGCCTGCTGGAACGCAGCAGGAAGCTGTCTGCTGGAGCTGCAAAGCTCCCTCCGGCGGCGGTCACTTCTGCGCTGCTTGCGGCAAAATTCAGCCGCTCTCCCGCGAAGCCGATTACTTCGCATTTTTTGCTCTGCCGCAAAAACTGCAAATCGACGAATCCAGCCTCGAGCAGCGTTTCCATCAATTAAGCTGGAAGCTTCATCCCGATAATTTCGTCAGAGCTTCCGAATACGAGCGCAATCTCGCCCTCGAGCGCTCCTCGGAACTGAACGACGCCTATCGCACTTTGCGCGATCCCATCTCCCGAGTCGAGTATCTCCTCCTTCGCGCCGGTGTTCGCAAAGAGGGAACCACCAAGCAGCAAGCGCCTCCGGAATTGCTCGAAGAGGTCTTCGAACTGAATGAATCGCTCGACGAACTGCGCGAAGCCAAATCCGAAGGCCTGCCCGCCGGGGCGGGTGGAGACTTGACCGAATTACGCGCCAAGCTCACCGAAGCTCAGGCGAATTTCCAGGAAAAGCTCGCCGAAGTCGACGCGGAGTTAAAGGCTGTCTTCGCGGAGTGGGATGACGTGCCCGTTGGCATTGAAGGCGACGCCGCCCGCAAATCCGTCATGGCCAAATTGAACGAATTGCTGAATCGCCGCTCTTACATTCGCAATCTGGTGCGCAATGTCGGCATCGAGTTGGAGCAAGGATAGGGGATGTTATGTTTACATTTCTAATCGACGACCAAATTATTAGAATTAGAGCTAAGTCTAGCAAAATGAGCAACATGAAAATTTATAATCGTAAACTTTTGCGCACTTTTTGGCATTGATCGGTTAGCAGGAAACACGACAAATGGGCAAAACCGTCGGCATCGATCTCGGAACAACATTCAGTCTGGTGGCGTACATCGACACGGCTGGCAAGCCGCAGTGTATCTCCGGTCCGTGGGGGGCCACCCTCTGCCCCTCTGTCGTCAGCCTCGACGCCGACGGCAAAATCGTTGTCGGCGAAGCCGCCCGCCAGCTCCTGCTGACGCAGCCTGAGCGCACCATTTATTCCGTCAAGCGCCTGATGGGTCGCGGCGTCGAAGACATTCGCGACGAGCTGAAAATTTTCCCGTTTCGCATCGACGAAAATTCACGCAACGTAATTCGCGCCCGTCTCGGCGACAAATACTTCACTCCGTCGGAAATTTCCGCATTCATTCTGCGCGAACTGAAATCCTGGGCTGAAGACTTTTTCAAAGATGCCGTCGATCGCGCGGTCATCACTGTTCCGGCATATTTCAATGATGCTCAGCGCCAGGCCACCAAAGACGCTGGCCGCCTCGCTGGCCTCGAAGTGCTGCGCCTCGTCAACGAGCCCACCGCCGCCGCGCTTGCTTACGGACTGCACAAGCAGCGCCGCGGCCGCGTTGCCGTTTACGATTTTGGCGGCGGCACCTTCGACATTTCCGTTCTCAAACTTATTTCCAGCGCGGAAGGCGACATTTATCAGGTGCTCGCCACAAATGGCGACACACATCTCGGCGGCGACGACATTGACAACGCGCTCTTCGCCATGATCAGCGCAGATATTTCCGCGAAATTCCATTTTGATGTTCGCGCAAATCCGGAAGCCGCGCAGCAGTTGCGAAAAGTACTGATCGCTGCGAAGCACCAACTCTCCGACTTCGAGCACACTACCATCGGCTTCGAATTGCCGGATGGTCGCACCTATCTTCGCGAATTTCCGCGCGCCGATTTCGACAAGCTCGTCGAGCCGATTGTGATGCGGACCATGGGCCCGGTGAAAATGGCTCTTGCCGACGCGAAGTTGAAGCCTTCCGAAATCGACGAGGTAGTGCTGGTCGGAGGTTCAACGCGCATTCCGCTCGTCCGAAAAATTGTCGGTGATTATTTTGGCCGCGCGCCCCATGCGGAGTTGAATCCCGACGAAGTCGTCGCGCTAGGCGCCGCAGTGCAGGCAGACATTCTCGAAAGCGGCGTGAAAAATATGCTGCTGCTCGACGTGACGCCGCTTTCGCTTGGAATCGAAACCATGGGCGGCGTCGTCGCCAAGCTGATTCCAAGAAATTCTACAATTCCTGCCAGCGCGCAGGAGCTTTTCACGACGGGCGTGGAAAATCAGACCGGCATCGACATTCACATTTTGCAGGGCGAACGCGAACTGGCGCAGGATTGCCGTTCGCTCGCGCGTTTTCAGTTGAAAGTTCCTCCCGCTCCTGCGGGACTTGCGCGCGTCGAAGTGAAATTCCTCATCGACGCAAACGGTATTCTGCAGGTTGCTGCACGCGATTTGCGCACTGGCGAGCAGAGCTCCATCGAAGTGCAGCCGAGCTACGGCCTCACCGATGCGGAAATGGAGAAGATGCTCGAAGAGTCGATTGAATTCGCGGAGCAGGATTTTGCGCAGCGCCAATTAATCGAAGCGCGTGTGGAAGCGGATACCATTCTGAACGCCACGGTGAAGGCGCTCGCGCGCGAGGAGGCGCAATCGCTTCCCTTGGCGGAGCGCGCCGATATCGATAGCGCGGTGAGAAATCTGCGCCAGGCCGTAGCCGGAACGGATTACAAACTCGTGCGCCAGAGAATCGACGAACTGAATCGCGCGACGGAGCATCTGGCCGAAATCGGCATGAACAAAGCGCTGCAAGCGGCCGTGGGCGGCAAGCGCATCGAGGAGCTGTAGACTGGAATCGAGGAGAGCGCATGGGCGGAAAAAATCCATACATTGAGGAAACCAAATACACGCCGGCGACGCAGAAATTCAAGGTGACATTCGTCAAAGAAGGAAAAACTGTCGAAGTGGATCCAGCGAAGTTTCCTTACGGACACGACGGTTTGCCCGGCAGCATTCTCGACATCGCCACGGGTTTCCACATGGGTCTCGATCATGCCTGCGGCGGCGTGTGCGCCTGCTCCACGTGTCACGTCATCGTTCATGAGGGACTCGAGTCCTGCAACGAAGCGACGGATGCAGAGCTGGATCAGCTCGATGAAGCGCCCGGAGTCACGCCAAAATCGCGTCTCGGATGCCAGTGCGTTCCCGATGGAACCAAAGATATTGTTGTCGAAATTCCATCCTGGAATAAGAATTACGCCAAAGAGGCGGAGCACTGAGGCGCGACGGAACTTACGAGGAGAAATCCATGCCTTCCACATTTGACTGGGAGAATGCCGAAGAAATCGGCATTCGTCTGGCTGAAAAATTTCCAGACACGGACCCGCTGACGGTGCGCTTCACCGATTTGCACAAATGGGTGACGGAGCTAGATGGCTTCACTGGCGATCCTTCGCAGTCGAACGAGGGGAAACTCGAAGCCATTCAAATGGCCTGGCACGAGGAATATCAGGAAAACCAGGGCTGAATCCAGAGCGCGAAGCCAGCATCGAATTGGGAAAACAGGAGGCCTTAGCATGAGCGATGCGGAATTGCGTTATCCGATTGGAAAGTATCAGCCGGTGGATCAACTGACGGAAGAAAATCGCCGTCAGTTGCTGGCGCAAATCGAAGAGGCTCCCAAAAAATTGCGCGCTGCTATTGCCGGGTTGTCGCGCGAGCAGCTGAATACTCCGTATCGCGATGGCGGCTGGACAGTTCAGCAGGTTGTGCATCATCTGCCCGACAGTCACATGAATGCCTACACGCGCTTCAAGCTCGCACTCACCGAAAACGAGCCGACCATCAAGCCGTACAACGAAACGCGCTGGGCGGAGCTGAGCGATTCGAAGACGACTTCCGTGGAAACTTCTCTCGCGCTGATGGATGCGCTGCACGAACGCTGGATGAATCTGCTGCGCGGCATGACCTCAGCTGATTTTTCGCGGAAGATGAATCATCCCGAACACGGGCCAATTTCGCTCGACCGTACGCTCGGCCTTTACGCGTGGCATGGACGGCATCATGTGGCGCACATCACAAATTTGCGGCAGCGCAACGGCTGGAAGTAGCAAGGGCATATCACAAGCCGCAGCCGCGAAGGATAATCGTCTGCGTTACGCACGCGAGGAGATGAACACATGAGCGATATAGATCTGCGCTACCCCGTGGGGAAACATCAGCCAACGGAGAAACTAACCGAAGAGGATCGCAAACAACTATTCGCGCAAATCGAAGAGACACCTAAGCGCTTGCGCGCCGCTGTCGCTGGATTATCGCGCGAACAGCTCAATACGCCGTATCGCGATGGCGGCTGGACCGTTCAGCAAGTCGTGCATCATCTGGCCGACGCCCACATGAACGCCTACATGCGCTTCAAACTCGTGCTCACCGAAGATGAGCCGACCATCAAGCCTTTCGACGAAGCACGCTGGGCCGAGTTGAACGATTCGAAAACCACGCCAGTGGAAACTTCGCTGGCTCTGATCGACGCGCTGGATGAACGATTCATGAGCCTGCTGCACAAGATGAGTCCATCTGACTTTTCACGGAGGTTCAAACATCCCGAGCGCGGCGTGATGACTCTGGACAGCTACCTCGGCCTTCATGGCTGGCATGACCGCCACCACGTGGCCCACATCACGAATCTCCGCCGGCGCAAATCCTGGACATAACGTCGATTGAGCAGGTTACAGTTTCCGGCAAACGGTGACGCCGTCGCGCAGGGGAATCATTACCGGAAACAGATTTTTCATTCCGTAGACGAGGTGATTGAATTCCTGCACGCCGCGCGTCGCAGCGCTGTCCGCCTTGCGCGTCACGCGTCCCGACCATAATGTGTTGTCGGTGACCAGCAAACCGCCGCGTTTCAGACGCTTCATGGCTTTTTTCATCGCGGCCGGATACTGATCTTTATTTACGTCGATGAAAATCAAATTAAAATTTCCCCGCGTGTGGTCGAGCATGACGAGCGCGTCGCCCGTAAGGATGCGGATGCGTTTTTCCACGCCGGCACGCTTGAAAAATTTCTGAGCGCGTTTTGCATTTTTCGGATCGCTGTCGGTGTAATAAATTTCGGCTTTGGGTCCGGCAGCGCGAGCCCACCAAATCGTGGAGTAGCCGATGGCTGAGCCCATTTCGAAGATTCGCTTTGCGCCAGAGATTTGCGCGAGCAGATAAAACATGCGCGCAACGGCGGGTCCGACAATAGGAATGTCTTCGCGCGAGGCTGCTTTTTCCATTTCGGCGAGAACGGCATCGCGCGGCGGCAAAATGTCGTATAGATATTCTTCGACCGCTTTATTTGTTATCTTGCCGCTCATGTTTCACCTCGTTTGGCAGATACTACGAAAACTCGCTTTTTTCTTCCAACTTCTTATTTTGCGCTCGCCAATGGACCATAACTCACGCGCTCTGTCCTCTATGCTTGTTTATTTTTTCCTCCTGGAATAGGCTTGATTCATGAATGAGATCGTGTTTGAGGTGACGCAGGAAGCCGATGGAGGCTTCGTCGCGGAGTGCCTGACCGAGGGCATTTTCACCGAGGCCGATGACTGGGACGAGCTGCGGAAGAATGTGAAGGAAGCGGTAGCGGCGTTTTTTTTTGATCGGAAGCCCGTGCCAGCAGCGATTCGCCTTCATTTGGTGCGCGATGAAATTCTCGCGAACGGATGAAGATCCCACGCGACCTGAGCGGGCAAGAACTTGTTCGAATCCTCTGCCGTAATTGGGATTATCAGATCGTCCACCAAGTTGGAAACCACGTTGTCCTGGAAACAAAGAGGCCTTCTCACCAAAGAATAGCCGTTCCGGCCCATCGGAATCTTCGCGTAGGGACATTGGCCGCAATTCTGAAATCTGTGGCGAAGCATAAACAAGTTGAGTTGCGCGAGATTCTAAGCGGCCTCTAAAGGACTTTCCTCATCAATGACAAGCGTTTAGCCGATGCTTTCGCCGGGCTTCATTACGTGGATTTCGAGTCCCGGAATATCTTGGGTCAATTTTTTGAATTCATCGGGCGTGCCGGTGAGCACCGGAAAAGTGGCGTAGTGCATAGGAATGACGTGCTTCACGTTGAGAAGGCGAGTGGCCATCGCGGCTTCGCGCGGCCCCATGGTATAGAAATCGCCGATGGGCAGCATGGCGACTTCTGGCGCGTATAGCTCGGCGATTAGTTTCATGTCGCTGAAAACCGCCGTGTCGCCTGCGTGATAAATGGTGAGGTCGCCGGGAAGACGCACGATGTAGCCAGCAGGCTCTCCGCCGTAGATGAATTTCTTGCCTTCCTTGATGCCGTTTGAGTGCACGGCGTGCACCATGGTGACTTCGATGTCCCCGACCCTCGTTGTCCCGCCTTTATCCATCCCGATGACGTTCTTCACGCCTTTGGATTCGAGCCATTCGGCCGTTTCCAAAATGGCGACAATTTGCGGCTTGAATTTTTTCGCGATGGTCAGCAGGTCGCCAATGTGATCGCTGTGGCCGTGCGTGATAAGAACCGTGTCCACGCGCTTTAGTTTTTTCGCTTCTTTGGGGCAAACGGGGTTTCCATCTACCCACGCGTCGAGCAAAACGACTTTGCCGTTGGCGAGGGTGATTTGAAAAGTGGCCTGTCCCAGCCAGGTGATTCGATTTCCGCGAGTCTTCAACATGAGTGCCTCCGAAATGTGTCGAGCGATTTTCTGTGCGCTGAATAGGCTGGCAAGAAGCGCGAGCAACTATCTTACTTTCATTCAAAATTTCGCGCCACGGATTTGCTGTTGTGCCGCGCGGCCACCATCGGCACCTTTGCCGGTGCGATGGCCCTGCTGACCCGTTCCGCGGCGGCGTCGCGGGCTGCCTGTTGCACTCGCCGATTTACTTCTTGCGAATAATTTGGCAGGATTTAACTTCGTTGGGGATGACTGCTATAATCAAGCATCTTTCGGGAGAGACGATTCAATGGCGTATGTGATCGCGGAGCCGTGCATTGGGACTAAAGATTCAGCGTGCGTAGATGTGTGTCCGGTGGATTGCATTCACCCGCGCAAGGACGAGGCGGATTTCGAGGCGGAGAAGCAGTTGTACATCAATCCCGATGAATGCATCGATTGCGGCGCGTGCGTGCCAGTGTGCCCGGTGACGGCGATTTTCGCGATGGAAGATTTGCCGGAGAAATGGTCCGGGTATGCGGCGATTAACGCGGATTGGTACAAGGCGAAAAAGACGAAGGCGTAAGCGCGAAGCTGAACATTACTTTACTTTTGAAAGAGTTTGTAAACGGCGGATTTGGATCCGCCGTTTTTTTTGCGCAGACCCAAGAAGTGCAATAGTTTGATCGGGTTTGAGCAGTGAATTAACGCGCTGGGCATTGATGGAGGAGGTGAGTTTAGAGAGCGGGACGCAAAAGCTTTTGTTGTGGGCAAGCGAGTGATGCTGAATGGGCTCGTGCAGGCGCAAAGTTGTGCCTTATAATCTGCGGCGCAAATGGCTTTTCAGTCAGGGACAAAACTCGGAGCTTATGAAATTCAATCACCGCTGGGCGCGGGCGGAATGGGCGAGGTTTATCGCGCGCGGGATACGCGGCTGGGGCGCGATGTGGCGCTGAAAGTTTTGCCGGAGGCGTTCGCGCGCGATGCAGAGCGACTGGGACGTTTTCGGCGCGAAGCGCAAGTGCTGGCTTCGCTGAATCATCCGAACATTGCAGCGATTTACGGTTTCGAAGATTCGGGAGCGACGCACGCGCTGGTGATGGAGTTGGTGGAAGGGCCGACACTCGCCGAGCGCATCAAGCAAGGCGCGATTCCGATTGAAGAGGCGCTGCCGATCGCGAAGCAAATTGCGGAGACGCTGGAATATGCGCACGAGCGCGGCATTGTGCATCGTGATTTGAAGCCTGCAAACATTAAGCTGGCCAGCAACGACAAAATCGCACAGAACGACGCGGTGAAGATTCTGGATTTTGGATTGGCGAAAGCGCTGGAGGGCGATGCCAGTTCGGTTGATATTTCGAGTTCGCCGACAATCACGCGGATGGCGACGCAGGCAGGAATTATTTTGGGGACGGCGGCGTATATGTCGCCGGAGCAGGCCAAAGGGAAGTCGGTAGACCGACGAACAGATATTTGGGCTTTCGGGTGCGTAGTGTACGAAATGCTGACGGGGAAGCAAGCGTTCACGGGCGAGACGGTAACGGACACGCTGGCTGCCGTAATCATGAAAGACCCGGATTTGAGCACCCTGCCCGCGAACACGACGCAATCCGTCCGCAGCTTGCTCCAGCGTTGCTTGAAAAAGGATGCGCGGCAGAGATTGCAGTCGATTGGCGACGCGCGGATTGCGATTGAAGAAATTCTGAGCGGCGCAACCGCGCAATACGAATTAGCGCAGCAGGATTCATCAGCGGGCGGCATAAAGCCGCCCCTACAAATGCCCGTATCATGGTGGCGCAGCGCTCTGCCGTGGGCCCTCGCGGGCTTGATCGTCGGCGCATTGATCGCCGGCGTTGGCGCGTGGGCGTGGCTCTCGCCGCGCGAAGGAAGCGCGCCACCGGCGATGGCCTACATCTCCCCGCCGCCTGGGACCAGCTTTCGTTCCTTCGGTTTCGGCGCTGGGCCGGCGGTTGTGTCTCCAGACGGAAAAGAGATTGCGTTTTCAGCAACCGACGAAAAGGGTGCAACGCAAATCTGGCTAAGGCCGCTTGCCGGTGGCGACGCAAGAGCACTGGCAGAAACAGAAGATGGAGCGATGCCATTTTGGTCTGCGGACGGGCAGTCGCTCGGCTTTTTTGCCGGCGGGAAACTCAAGACCACCAACGTGCAGAATGGAACGGTGCAAGTTTTAGCGGATGTCTTGTGTGACGAAGGCAGCTACGGTGCGGCATGGAGCGCGAACGGCGTGATCCTTTTCTCGTCACAGTGTAATGCTCCAATCGAGAGAATTTCGGCGGGCGGTGGTACACCGAAATCGCTCGCCGAGACTACAGGTGGAGCAAGTCCCGCGTTTCTACCTGGCGGCGACAAATTTTTGTATGTTTCAAACAAGCCAAATCAGCCATCTGCGATACGCATGGCATCGCTGAGCACAGGCAAATCGCAGCTTGTTTTGGACAACGCAAGCTCGCCGCAGTTCGCGTCGGGCTATTTGCTGTTCTTGCGCGAGGGCAAAGTGTTTGCCCGGCAATTCGATGCTGCGAGCGGAGAAGTGACTGGCGAGGCGTTACCGTTGGCCGAGGCGCTTACCTTTTCGGCGTCAAACAACGGAGTGCTGGTTTCCCAGGGCGGAACAGGCAATGCGCGTTTGCAATGGTTCGACCGAAGCGGCAACGTGCTCGGCACGATAGGTGATGTGGCGCACTGGATCGCGCCCAGAATATCTCCCAAGGGCAAACAGGTACTGGCAATCAAAGAGGGGCCTGCAAGTTGGGATTTCTGGTCATATCCTGTGACGGGAGGGATAGGAACGCGACTGACGTTTGGTCAAGGGTGGAATGCATTCTCGGTGTGGTCGCCGGACGGAAAGTACATTGCATATGGCTGTCAATCGGGAGGATCAATGGCGATTTGTCGCAAACCATCCGACGGCTCTGGCGCGGAAGAGACAGTCCTGAAATTAGGATCCGATGTGGCACGCGTCGCTCTTATTGACTGGTCACCGGACGGCCGCTATCTGAGCTTCGACGAGTCAGACGCGCATCGGCATTGGAGTTGCTGGGCTTTTCCTCTCGTTGGGAGTGGCAAGCCGTTCCGAACTACCCCAGTTGCGGCCGACCAATACGATGGCGATTTCTCACCGGATGGACACTGGATGGCTTACTTTTCCTATGAAACGGGCCGCCCTGAAGTGTTCGTCGTGCCGTTTCCTCCGTCCGGAGGGAAATACCAAATTTCGCAGACGGGCGGATGGATCGTAAAGTGGGCGGCGGGAGACAAGCTGTTTTATATGACGATAGGCAATCGGCTGATGGAAGCAGACCTAGCCACGAGCGGCAAGTCATTGCAGGTGAAATCCATCCATGCTCTCTTTCAGTTGAGCCTGCCAGCGAGCATAACGCCACTGTATGACGTCACCCCCGACGGGCAGCGCTTCATTGTCGCTACGTCGGCCGACCCAGCGGCATCGAGTTCCATCACGCTGCTGACGAACTGGCCGGCGCTGCTGGAGAAATAGGTTGGGTGTATCGGCCCGACGGAATACGTTGGGCCCTACAACAGCCAAATCAGCGCTGGCCAGGAATCCGGCCGCAGAACTCGAACAGCTTTCCTCCTGATGCTGGTTGCCTTCCGATTCGACAGGACAGCCCAAGCCGTTTTCAGCACCTTTTATTCAGGATTGGGCGGTTTGAGGCGCGGGAACTTCGACGGCAGGGAGGCGGATCAGGAAGCGCGCTCCAGAGGGAATGTTGTCTTCGACGCGAAGAGTGCCGTGATGTTCCGCAATGATGCGGCTGGCGATGGCAAGGCCTAGGCCGGTGCCGCGATCCTTGGTGGAGAAATGCGGGAGGAAAAGTTTGTCTTTGTCTTCCGGAGAGATGCCGTGGCCGGTGTCGGCAACTTCGATTTCGACAGCATCGCCATTGCTTGCAAGGCGCGTCGCGACGGAGATGCTGCGGAGCGTGGCGCCTTCGAGGGCTTCGGCGGCGTTGTCGATCAGGTTGACAAGCACGCGACGAATGAGTTCCGAGTCGGCTTTCACGATGGGAAGCGAAGCAGCGAAGTTGCGGTGGATTTCGATGCCGTCGAGGCGTCCGCAAAAAACGTCGAGGGCTTGCGAGGCGATGGCGTTGGCGTCAGAAGGCGCAAGGCGCGCGGCAGGGAAGCGAGCAAATTGCGAAAATTCGTTGACCAGAGACTCGAGGGTTTGCACTTCGCGCTCGATGAGGCAGGCGCATTCGGAGACGAGCGCGGGCAAATCGGAACGATCTTCGCGGCGGCGCGAAGGCGCGGAGCGTTCGAGGTGGCGCAAGAGGCGTTGCGCGGAAAGCTGAATCGGAGTGAGGGGATTCTTGATTTCGTGGGCGATGCGCTGAGCGACTTCCTGCCAGGCGGCGGCCTTTTGGGCGCGGAGAACTTCGGTGACGTCATCGATGACGACAACGTAACCGGAATTGGAGCGGCCGGAACCGAGGGAACTGACGGTGACTGCCGCGTGATGTAACCGGCCAGCGGTGGAGATTTCGAGCTCTTGCGACGCGACTCCCATTCGCGCCGAGCGGCGCATGAGATGAAGGATTTGCTGCGCCGCATCACTCCCAACAAGTTCTGAAAGGGAAGTGACGGAGGAAGCTTGCGGTCCAAACATCGTCAGAGCAGCAGGGTTAACCCGATTGACGTTGGCGTTCGCGTCGAGCGAGAGCACACCTGTGGGAATGTTTTCCAGAATGGTTTCCATCAATTTGCGGCGGCGTTCGATTTCCTCGACGGCTTGCTGAAGGCTGGAAGTGAAGTCGTCGATCTGCTTGCGGGAAAGGGAGAGCTGGCCGGTCATTTGATTGAAGGAGTCGACGAGGACGCCGAGCTCGTCGTGAGCGCGCGTGGTGATGCGGTAATTGAGGTTGCCGCGCGAAATTTGCTGGGTGGCTTTCGCAAGGGCCTGAATGGGGACGGTGACGCGCTTCGAGAGGAAAAGAGCGACCCAGGTGGTGGCGAAAAGAAGAAGCAATGTAATCAGGAGCAAGCCGAGGAGAATTTCACGTTTGAACAAGCGGAGATGCTGATACAGCGAATTATACTTCACGTTTTCGTCCTGGATGCTTTTGAGGCGGTCGAGAAAATCGTCAGGAATGTTGTGGCCGACGAGGACGAAGCCGGATTTGAAACGCGCGCGGCCCGAGATGAAAAGCTTGTTTCCAATTTGCCAGACTTCCGATCCGCTGGGGAGAATTGCCAGACGGCGGAAGGAAGAGGCAGGAGACTCAGGCACGCTGGCGGTTTCGGAGTCCTCGCGATTGACTAACCAGACGGCGTCGAAGTCGGAATCGGAGCGAATCACATAGCGGCGAAGGTCGTGGTTGCGCTTGTGTGGAGCGGAAAGCCAGTCGGCGACGCTTTGCGCGAGGGCATCGAGGCGGTCACGTTCCTTGGCGCTCATTTCGGCGATGAGCGCGCGGCTCTGTTGGTTGGCGATTTCGAGGGGCTTGGGGAACCAGATGTCCATGGTGCGATTGACGAGGGCGTAGCTGAAAAAGAAGAGGAAGAGGATAGGAAGGAGTGAGACGCCCATTGCGCCCAGGACCATTTTGGTTTTGAAGCGCGAGCCGAGCAGACCGGCGCGGTGTTCGGCGGCGAGGCGAACGATGTTGCGAATCAGAATCAGTCCGAAAACGATGAATGCGATGACGATGAAGGTGGAAAGAGCGAAAAGAATGAGGAAGTCACTGCTGTCCTGCAAATGGATGGGGGCATTGAGAGAACCGAGGGTGAAAATTGCGGCGGCCAGCATGGCGACACAAAGACCGCCGAAGATGAGCCAAAGACGACGCGTCCAGTTTTTCTGCGTTGGCATATTCAGTTACTCAGCCCTAAACGAAAAAGAAGAGAATTAATGCCCCGCCGGCAGGAAGACACCCAGAGGGCATTCGGCGCAGCGCGGGTTGCGCGGACGGCACCAATTCTTGCCGACCTGGACGAGGAGCGCATGAAACTCATTGTAACGCGATACGTCGCGCGGGAGCGCAGCTTCAATTTTGGAGCGGAGTTCCTCGTAGGGCACGTCCGGGGGAACGAAGCCGTGACGGGAAAAGACGCGTTTAGTGTAAGCGTCGACGACGAAGACGTCTTTGTGGCCGGCATATAAGAGAATGGAGTCGGCGGTCTCCGGGCCAATGCCGTGAACGGCGAGAAGCTTTTCGCGCAGCTCGGGAGTGGGAGTTTGGAACATTCGGGCGAGGGAGCCGGAATATTCGGCGCGAAGGAAGCGGATGAAGGCTTTTAGTTTTTTCGCTTTTTGGCGGAAGTAGCCGGAAGAGCGAATCAGGCGAGCGAGACGCGCGAGAGGAACGCGTTCCAGGGCAAGCGGAGTGAGAAGGCGTTCGCGCCGGAGATTGGCGATAGCGCGCTCGACATTGGTCCATGAGGTGTTTTGCGTGAGTATTGCGCCGACGATGACTTCGAATGGCGTGCGAGCAGGCCACCAATTCTGCGGGCCGAGGCGATTCGAGAGAATTTCATAGTATGAGACCAGCGAAGTTGCAGACTCGCGTGCAACCGCTGGACACGCCGCCGTCCCATTCCTGGAAAGAATTTTGAGAGTAGAAACCACGAAGGACATTCTCCGTCGCGTGGAGGTCACGCATTGTCAAGATAGCGAGCAAGAAGCGTCCAGTCAATAAGTAGCAAGAGGAATAGTAGTGCGCCTGTACGCGCGTACAGGTTCCTGTTACAGAACGACTCGAAACGGGAACACGGATTCCCAGTTCGCCGCATGCTAGTGTTGGGCTTCGTCAGAAATTCTCCGCGAAGCTGCGCCAGGAGCATGGGTGAATGTCGTCGCGTCTAGGTGAAATACTGGTTCGAGACAGCCTGATCTCGTCAGATCAACTGAAGCAGGCGCTCGATTATCAGAAACGAGAAGGCGGACGGCTGGGCACCTGCCTCGTCAAATTGGGGCTGGTCAGCGACGAAGATATAACGGCGGTACTTTCTCGGCAGTATGGCGTTCCTTCCATCAATTTGAAGTTCTACGAAGTGGATCCCCAGGTCATCAAGCTGATTCCACAGGAAACGGCGGTCCGCTATCAAATTGTGCCGCTTTCGCGCGTGGGATCGACGCTGACGATTGCGATGACCGACCCGACGAACGTTTTCGCCATGGACGATATCAAGTTCATGACAGGATTCAACGTGGAACCGGTGGTGGCGTCGGAAACTGCGATTGTGGAGGCGATCGGGAAATTCTACGGCGCCGTGGAGAGCGTGGAGGAGCTGGACAAGGTGATGAAAGACCTTGCCGGCGAAGAAGCGGCGCTGGAGCTGACGCAAGAAGAGCAGGACATGGATTTGGCGTCGCTGGAAAAAGCGGCGGAAGAAGCTCCCATTATCAAGCTGGTGAACTTGATTTTGACAGACGCGGTGAAGCGCGGAGCGAGCGATATTCACGTTGAGCCGTACGAGAAGGAGTACCGCGTGCGGTTCCGCATTGACGGCGTGATGCAAAACGTGATGGCGCCGCCAATGAAGTTGAGAGATGCGATTACGAGTCGCATCAAGATCATGTCCAAGCTGGACATCAGCGAGAAGCGGCTGCCGCAGGATGGCCGCATCATGATGAAATACGCGAAGGACGGGAAGAAAAAGGAATTGGACTTCCGCGTTTCGATCGTTCCGACGCTCTTCGGCGAAAAAATCGTGCTCCGGTTGCTGGACAAGGAAAATCTGCGGCTGGACATGACGAAACTGGGATTTGAGAAGGAGTCGCTGGATAAATTCACGCGAGCGATTCTACGGCCGTACGGAATGGTGCTGGTAACCGGGCCGACTGGATCGGGCAAGACGAACACGCTGTATTCGTCGGTGGCGCGGCTGAACACGCCAGACACAAACATCATGACTGCAGAAGACCCCGTGGAATTTCAGTTGCCGGGGATCAACCAGGTGCAGATGAAGGACCAGATCGGGCTGAACTTCGCGTCCGCCCTTCGCGCGTTTTTGCGGCAGGACCCGAACATCATTCTGGTCGGCGAAATTCGAGACTTCGAGACCGCGGAAATCGCGGTGAAAGCGGCGCTCACGGGCCACTTAGTGTTGTCGACGCTGCACACGAACGATGCGCCGTCGACGATCAGCCGATTGATGAATATGGGAATCGAGCCGTTCCTCGTGGCAACTTCAGTGAACTTAATTGCGGCGCAACGCTTGGTGCGGAGGGTTTGCGCGCAGTGCAAGGAGCCGATGCAGATTACGCCACAGGCGCTTGTCGACGCTGGCTACACGCCGGAAGAATCGAAGAGTACGACGATTTATCACGGGCGTGGCTGCAGCACGTGTAACAACACGGGCTACAAGGGCCGTGTTGCCCTGTACGAAGTGATGGAAGTGACGGATGAACTGAAGGAATTGATTCTTGTAGGCGCTTCGGCACTGGAGTTGAAGAAGAAGGCGCTGGAAGGCGGAATGATCACGCTGCGGAAAAGCGGATTGATGAAGGTTGCGGCGGGAATGACCACGCTCGAAGAAGTGGTGCGCGAAACGGTGCTGTAGGGCAAAGGAGCAGAGGATGGCGACGATTCCGCTGAGCGAATTGCTGAAAAAGATGATCGAGATGGGCGGGAGCGACCTGCATTTGTCGACAAACAGCGCGCCGCGCGTGCGCGTGAACGGGCATTTGCGGCCGCTGGATATGCCTGCTCTGACCGCGGCGGATACGAAGGCGCTGGCGTACAGCGTGCTGACGGACGCGCAGAAGCACCGGTTGGAAGAGAACTTGGAATTGGACTTTTCGTTTGGGTTGAAGAGCCTGGCACGGTTTCGCGCAAATATTTTTCACCAGCGTGGCGCGGTGGCGGCGGATTTCCGGACGATTCCGTGGGAAATCAAGAACTTTGATGCGCTGGGGCTGGCGCCGGTAGTGCGAACTCTGTGCGACAAGCCCCGCGGATTGGTACTGGTGACGGGGCCGACCGGTTCGGGAAAATCGACAACACTGGCGGCGATGCTGGACAAGATCAACAACGAGCGCGAAGAGCACATGATTACGATCGAGGACCCGATCGAGTTTCTGCACAACCACAAGAAGTGCCTCGTGAATCAGCGCGAAGTGCACTCCGATACGCACTCTTTCTCAAATGCGTTGCGCGCGGCGTTGCGCGAAGATCCAGACGTGGTGCTGATCGGCGAAATGCGCGACCTGGAGACGATTGAGTCTGCGCTACGCATCGCGGAAACAGGCCATTTGACATTCGCGACGCTACACACGAATTCCGCATCGAGCACGATCAATCGTATCGTGGACGTTTTTCCGGCTCACCAGCAGCCACAGGTGCGAGCGCAGCTCTCGATGGTGCTGGAAGGAATTCTTTGCCAGTCTCTCCTGCCGCGCGCCGACGGAAGAGGGCGCGTGATGGTGATGGAGATTCTGGTTCCCAACGCGGCGATTCGCAACCTGATTCGTGAAGACAAGATTCATCAGATTTATTCGGCCATGCAAACGGGTACGGGTGTAAGCGGGATGCAGACGTTCAACCAGGCGCTGGCAAACGCGTATTTCCAGAAGGCGATCAGCATGGAAACAGCGCTATTGCGGTCGTCGAACGCTGATGAGCTGCAGGACCTTATCAATCGCGGAGTGACTTCTCCCGCTATGACCGGCAAAACACCGGTCCGGCGGTAAAGCGGGTCGAGGAAAAGGAAACAGGAGGGAACAAGATGCCGGTCTACACATATACCGGAGTCAACCGGGCAGGAGCAAAAGTCTCGGGGGAGCGCTCCGCTACGACCAAGAGCGAATTGCAGAACGCGCTGCGGCGCGAGCAAATCAATGTGAGCAAAGTGTCGGAAAAGGGAAAAGAGTTCTCGATTCCGTCCTTTGGCGGCGGCAAGGTGAAGAGCAAAGAGCTGGCGGTCTTCACGCGGCAATTCTCCGTGATGATCGATGCCGGTTTGCCGCTGGTGCAGTGCCTCGAGATTCTGGCCCAGCAGCAGGAGAACAAGACATTTCAGAAGATTTTGACCGGCGTCCGCAGCTCAGTGGAAGGCGGCGCGACACTTTCTTCGTCCATGAGGCAGTACGAAAAGGTGTTTGATCCGCTGTATTACAACATGGTGGAAGCGGGCGAGACGGGCGGTATCTTGGACACCATCCTTCAGCGGTTGTCCACTTACATCGAAAAGAACGTGAAGCTGAAGCGCGCGGTGACGTCGGCGATGATTTATCCCGCGGCTGTGATGGGCATTGCGGCTGGCGTGATTGCGCTACTGCTATGGAAGGTCGTGCCGATTTTCGTGACTCTATTTGCGGGCCTCGGAGCGGCGTTGCCTTTGCCGACGCGTATTGTGATTGGCTTGAGTAACTTCGTGGGCAGCATTTACGGATTCCTGGTTGTGGTTTTTGTCGTGGGCGGTGCGTTCGCTTTGAAGATGTGGTACGGCACGCCACAAGGCAAGCTGGCAATCGATAGTGCCCTGCTGAAGATTCCCATCATCGGAATGCTGCTGCGAAAAATCGCGGTGGCGCGTTTTACGCGGACTTTAGGGACGCTGATTTCCAGCGGTGTGCCCATTTTGGAAGGGCTGGACATCACGGCGAAGACTTCCGGAAACGCGGTGGTGGAGCGCGCGATACAAAAGACGCGTAAGGCGGTCGAAGCGGGGCGCTCACTTGTGGATCCGTTGAAGGAAACGGAAGTGTTTCCAGGGATGGTGACGCAAATGATCGCGGTCGGCGAGCAGACCGGCGCGATGGATGCGATGCTGCAGAAAATCGCCGATTTCTATGAAGATGAAGTGGATGCGGCGGTGAAGGACCTGCTGACGCTGATGGAGCCGGTCATGATCATGTTTTTGGGAATCGTGGTCGGCGGCATCGTGATTTCGATGTACTTGCCACTGTTCTCGCTGATTGGAAAGCTGGCGACAGGCGGAGGATAGGCCGGAGTTCGCGAAGGGGAAAGAACGGCTTCGGGATCGGGCTGCTTATGGTGCGCAGGCCCTGTTGAGGGTGGGTCTTCGGTTGTTTGCCGGGAGCGCGGTTGAGATCCTGACTCCAGCGGCGGCAGACGTTACGGACGATCGGGATGGAACTCGCGCAACACACAACACAATGGCTGGGATGGCTGGGACGAGTACGGTTCCTGGTCATTTCGTTTCTGCTGGCGGTAGTGTTGGCGGTGCACCAACTGACGCAACTGCCGCTCGTTGTCAAAGACTTCGTTCCGGTCATTCTCCTGTGGTATTTCCTGGCGATCTGCTTCGTGATTCTGCTGCGCTGGATTCCGCAGGCGCGCTGGCACGCGCCGTTGCAGATTACTTGCGACATCATTTTGATTACGGGACTGGTGTATTCCACCGGCGGGCACGAGAGCTATTTTATTTCGCTATACCTGCTGGCGATTTTGATGGCCAGCGTGCTTTTTGAGCGACGCGGAGTATTTTTGGCGGCTGGCGGCGCGTTTGCGTTGTTAGGAGCGCTGGTCGAATTTACAGAATACGGATTTCTTCCGCGCACCTCGCTGACTACGCCGACCGCGCGCGCCCTGGAATTCTGGGTGTTCAGCAATCTGATTGGATTTTTTGCGGTGGCCTACCTGGGAAGCCTGCTCGCGCAGATGCTGCGCAGCAAGGGCGTGGAGCTCGAGGAAAAGCGCGAAGAGCTGCGCGATTTGCAGGCGTTCAACGAGAACATCATCGAGTCGATGCGCGGAGGCCTGATTACGACGGACCTCGAAGGGAAAATTTTGCTGGTGAACCATGCGGGAGGAGAGATTGCCGGAATTTCGCCGGCGGCATTCATCGGGAAGCAGATTCGCGAAGTCCTGCCAGGATTCTGGCTGACCGATGCGGATACAGAGTCGGGATTCACCGCATCGCGGAAGGAAGCTGAATTCCACACACCGGCGGGTGAGAAGAAATACCTGGGAGTCTCGGTTTCGCCGCTGCAAACGGGGCAGCAGGAAGTGAGCGGGTACGTCTTCAGCTTTCAGGATTTGACGGAATTGAAGCGATTGGAACGAGAAGTGGAAACGAAGAACCGCATGGCAGCGGTAGGACGGCTCTCGGCGGCGATTGCGCATGAAATCCGGCAGCCGCTGACTGCCATGACCGGCGCACTGAAAGAGCTGGCGCGGCTCGCGCCTCTCGATGAGGACGACAAAAGACTGGTGCAGATTGTGGGGCGCGAGTCAGAAAGACTGAACCAGATCATCACCGATTTCCTGGACTACTCGCGTGACAAGACCTATTCATTTCTCGGCAGCGATGTGCACGTGCTGATCGATGAAGCGCTCACGTTGATTGAACGGGAGCAAAGCGCGGGAGGGAAGTACCGCATCGAGAGGCAATTCGCGGTGGAGCGCGCGATGGCGCGAGTGGATCGCGACCGCATCAAGCAATTGATCTGGAATCTGTGCAACAACGCAATGAGAGCTATGCCGGACGGCGGAACGCTTACGGTCAAGCTGGACGCGGATGAGGAATGGGTGCGCATTGGTATTCGCGATACGGGCGTGGGTCTGGACGCGCGGCAAGCAGCGAAATTATTCGAGCCTTTCCAGTCGGGCTTCCCGAAAGGCACTGGATTAGGGCTGGCGATTGTGTATCAGGTGGTGCAGGCGCATGGCGGGAAAATTCGCGTCGAATCGGAGCCGGCGCACGGGTCGGAATTCGTGATTGAACTGCCGCGATTGGGCGGCGCGGAATTCAGGGCGACGCATGCAAATGCGAGGCGCCTCGAGCGGCCGCAACCGGCAGTTGTCGGATGGGAGTGAGGAATTATGGCGCACATGCTGGTCGTAGATGACGAGAAGTCCATCTGCGAACTGTTGGAGATCACGTTTCGTAAGGAAGGGCATCGCGTTGAAGTGGCGAGCAATGGCGACGCGGCGAAGCGGCGGCTCGAGTCTCAAATCTACGACATCGTTATTTCCGATATTCGTATGCCGGACATGACCGGTGTGGACTTGCTGCGGTATTCAAAGGAAGTATCGCCGGCGACGGTCTTCATTTTGATTACGGGAGTGCCGACGCTGGGAACGGCGATCGAAGCGGTCAATTCTGGCGCAGACCGGTATGCGATCAAAGGAGACAAGCTGCTGGAGGAATTGCGGCCAGCCGTGCAACAGGTGGCGGAAAACTTAAAGCTGAAGAAGGAGGCGGGGATTTTGCGCCGCGAGCTGCGGCGGCTGACCGGGCTCGACAATATTGTAGGCACAAGCGCAAAGATGCGCGCGATTTTCGAGTTGATCCAAACCATTGCGCCGCAATCAAGCCGCGTCCTGATTACCGGAGAGAGCGGCACGGGAAAAGAGCTGGTGGCGCGGGCGATTCACGAAAACAGCGCGCGCACAAAGGCGCCGTTCATCACTATCAACTGCGGCGCTTTTCCAGAGACACTGCTCGAATCTGAGCTTTTCGGCTACGTCAAGGGTGCGTTCACCGGTGCGAACGACAACCGCTCGGGACTGTTTCAGGCAGCCGATGGCGGAACACTGTTCATGGACGAAATCGGGAACATGAGCCCAACCATGCAGGTGAAGCTATATCGCGTTCTCCAGGAAGGCAAGGTACGGCCCATTGGGAGCACAGAAGAAATGGACGTGGACGTACGCGTCATCGCCGCGACCAATAAAGACCTGGAGAAGGAGATTGCGGAGGACCGTTTTCGCGAGGATTTGTATTACCGGCTAAGCGTGATTCCCGTGCACGTACCGGCTCTGCGAGACCGCCGGGAAGATATTCCTCTTTTGGCGCGGCATTTTCTGGAGCGGTTCCGCAACACAACCGGAAAGAAAATTGAAGGCATCGAACCAAAGGCAATGGAGCGGCTGGAGGCGTACGACTGGCCGGGAAACGTCCGCGAATTGGAGAATACGATTGAGCGGGCTGTCGCGCTGGAGACGGAAAAGCGAATTACGCTGGAAGGCTTGCCGGAGCGAATCCTGATGTATTATCAAAACCATTTCGCCGAGCGGCAGGTTCCGGAGGAGGCGACACGCCTGATTCCCGATGGTGGACTCGACTTGGAGAAACACATTTCGGAAATCGAAAGGGCGTATTTGCTGGGGGCGCTGGAGTGTTCAGGAGGGGTGCGGGTACGAGCGGCGGAGCTGCTACACATGACATACCGGTCATTCCGACACTATGCCAAGAAATACGAGATATAGATATAGATGTACGGATCGGCTCCGCGATGAGGCATGTAGGGGCCGACGTATTTGTTTGGTCGGCCCGCAAGCCGTCAGGATGGCAGGAATTCGAGGATTAGATGGCGCGATTGAATTGCGGCCCGACGAACCACGTCGGGCCCTACAAAACAAGGAAGCGATTTCACCTTGCAAAGGACAATTACGTTGGGCGACGAACGTATTTCATAACCTTGTGCACGACGAACCGCGCGTCCCTGTTTTTGGAGCGAAATTTGGCAGAGAAGGTTATTTCTATTCTGAAGGAAGATGCCAGCAGGATGGCATTTCTTCTTCACGCGTGGTGTTTGATGCCCGATCATCTGCATTTTTTGACGGAGGGTGCTGACGAAACTGCGGATCTCTTTCAGTTTGTTACGCACTTCAAGCAGCGAACAACAGCCTCGTTCACCGGACCACGAACTCTTTGGCAAAGAAATTTCTATGAGCACATTCTGCGAAGCCACGAGAAGATTGGACGCGTCGCAAATTACATTTGGATGAATCCAGTCCGGAAGGGCCTCTGCGAATTCGTGAACGAGCATCCGTATTCGGGCTCGCTGACCATGCCGTGGACGGATCCGGTCCAAGACCCATGGATACCGCCGTGGAAGAAAAGCATCGCGGCCCGACGGACCACGTCGGGCCCTACAAGGCCGCGGGTCGGCGGCGTTGGGAAATTGTAGGGGCCGACGTGTTTGGTCGGCCCATCAGGGAGACACATGGTGACGGTGCGCACCGACAATTTTCGGCGCTTTCTACGGCGGAAGGTTGTCCGGAAGGCACACCCCAAGGGGCGTCGTCCGGGGAGGAATGCAACCATTTCATTTTCATAAGGTTGCGATGGCGCCCACACCATCGTGGAAAAGCACGGGGTTGGCATGTGGAGTGCTTTTTACTTCCGTGCCGCCAAGGATTTGAGGCAATTCGCCTTGGGAAAAGTTTGACGCACGAACTTTAAGGAGAGGACATGAACCTGAATCGAAACAAGAACCAGAAGGGTTTTTCGTTAATCGAACTACTGATCGTGGTGGCGATCATCCTGATTATCGCCGCGATCGCGATTCCGAACCTGCTGCGCTCGAAGATGGCCGCCAATGAGGCCTCGGCAGTCGGTTCAATCCGTACGATTGTTACCGCTTCGATCACCTATAACTCGACCTATGGCAACCAGTTCGAACCCACGCTGGCGACGCTTGGACCTCCGGCGGGCGGCAGCGCAGTGAGCTGTTCGGCGGCTGGCCTGCTGGACCCGCTCCTTTCGGGCGTGAATCCGGCAACCGCTAACCCGCAGAAGAGCGGATATGAATTCACCTACACCCCGACGGGCGCAGCGACGAACCCGGTTCCGACGAATTGCACGGCCGGATCAGCAGGGTTTGTGATTGCGGCGAAAGCGATCACCGAAGGGACGACGGGAAACCGTTCATTCTGTTCGGACGAGACGGGCGTGCTGTATGACGACCCGACAGGTGCTACGACGGCGACCACCGAATCGGTCTGCGAAGGCCTAACCCCATTGCAGTAACAACAATCAACATTTGAGCACGAAAGGGAGGGGCTGCCGCCCCTCCCTTTTTTGTTTTGGACGCGGTTTCATAAGGGCCAACGCGCTCGGTCTGCCCGTAAAGCCTCGGCCCGACGAACCACGTCGGGCCCTACAAAAAGCGTAGGGTTGTAGGGGCCGACGTAGCTAGTCGGCCCGCATCTGCTCCGACAGCTTATGACGGCCCAAACTGACATTTCCCGTCGCTTTCGTTCGAGTTCACTGTTGGGAATAACCGGCACTGAAACAGCCTCGCTCAAACAATAGATAACGCTATCTGAATCAATGGAATACACCGTAGAAAGCATCGACCCGATGGCGCTGGGAATGGCAAGGGATGTGCTTTCTATCTATCCCATGACCCCAAGGGATGCTTTCGGTACAAGGAGAGGAGTGCCGGTCAGGACAATGGGCAAAGCCAAACAATTCGAAACGGCAATGGGGAGCAGCCGTGGTTTTTCTCTGATTGAGCTGCTCATCGTCGTGGCAATTATCCTGATTATCGCTGGAATTGCGATTCCGAACCTGCTGCGGTCAAAGATGGCTGCGAATGACGCATCTGCTGTGGAGAGCATTCACGCGATGCTGACGGCCGCAAGCGTGTATTACACGACCTACGATAACGGTTATCCTCCGAGCGCAACGGTGATGGGCCCGACGACTCTTGCGACGTGCAATCTGGCGGGATTGATTGATCCGCTTCTGGCGAATTCGCCGAATCAAAAGAGCGGATATACGGTTACGTATACCGGCCAAGAAGGGACCGTGAATGCGCCGACAGGTTGTGCGGCGCCTGGGTTTAATGGATTTCTGATCGCTGCAGTTCCGATCACCACAGGTGAGACAGGCGCGCGAAGCTTTTGCACTGAAGAAGATGGCGTAATCCACGTAGACGTGAACGGCGGTGCGATCGGCAGCGATACTGTTTGCTCGGCGTTACCGATTCTGGCAACAGGGGATTGAGTCCACCAGACAGCCGCTGCACGGGCCGACTGAATACGTCGGCCCCTACAACCCCCCTTTGCTGTCCTAAAGAGACGTGCGGGCGGCGTAAAGCCGCCCCTACAACAAACGGCAATGGGCTAACGCAGCCCCTACAACCAAGGCAATGGTGGACGATGGCTGGCGTCCTGCTACACTGTTGGTCATGCCCGCTTTGATTACGGCGCTGGCGATTCTACTCAGCTCACACCTCAGCGGAGCGCCCCCGATTCCTCAAAATCAGCGAACTGCCCGGCAGATCGCGCAGGCGTTTGATGCGCACTACCATAAGGTGCGCACATTGGCAGGATATTTTCTCGAGAAATACACCTCAGGAGGGTCAGGTCTGCTAGTCGAGAGCGGGACGGTCTATTTTGAGAAGCCGGGGCGGATGCGCTGGGATTACGATTCGCCGGAGAAGAAGCTGTTTTTGGATGACGGCAAGGATATTTGGTTTTACGTTCCTGCGGACCATACCGCGAGCCGCACCCCCGCGAAGCAGAGCACAGACTGGCGAACGCCGCTGGCTCTTTTAGCAGGAAAGGTGGATCTCGAACGGCTGTGCGGCAGTTTGAGCCTTGGTCAGACCAGCACAGCCGAGGCTGGTGATAGCGTCCTGATTTGCAAGCCACGGAAGGCGGATGAAAATGTATTCAGCCAGGTGCTGCTGGAATTGAACTTCCAGAGCCAGCTTGTTCGGCTGGACATTCAACAGCCGGGCGATTTGGAAATGGATTTTCATTTTGGCGATTGGCACGAGGATGCGCCGATCGAAGCTGCGAAATTTCATTTTGAGCCTCCGCGCGGTGTTGCCATTGTGGACGACGCGGAATTGGCGAAACAGGCACAGTAGCCCCGCAACAGTCAGCCAGCCCCTCAGACACTCCCGGATTCCGGTCTTTCCCTGGAACCTGTGGGAGTCCTGTCGCGCGTGCTTCCGTTTGCCGGGCAACCGCCTTTGCCGCCGAGACGCTCGCAGCCCTTTCGCTCCGCGCTACCAGCGGCGGCGCGCACGGTCACAGCGCTGTAACTGCGGCCAGTAACGCTTTGGCGGCGCGAAAAGCGCGCGCTGACTGGCCGGCGCTGCGCCTGAAGGGTAGAGTAAACCATTGCATCCATTGAGGCGGGTGATGGAGGGTAGAGCGTCTTGCGAATCTGGCGGTTGCTTTCCTGCTCGGAAAAAGCGCTCATCGTCTTGTTTTTGCTGACGATTCCCTTTGTGCAAGCCACCGTCAGCGGCGATGGCATTGGATATTATGCTTATGCCCGCTCGCTGCTGGTCGATCACAACCTGGACTTCAAGGGCGACTGGAAAGATCCAAGAGGGCTTCCGGTTCTGACCACGCTTGGGAGAAACGGCCAATACGAATCGTCCACGCACTATACCAAGAACGGCCATATTGCTAATTTTTATCCGGTCGGTCCGGCGATTCTCTGGTCCCCGTTCCTGGTGGCAACCCATGTAGTGGTCCTGGTGCTGCGCCGCGCGGGATGGCGCGTCGCGGCAGACGGTTTTGGGCGGCCCTACCTGCTTACCATGGCGTTGGCTACAGCGCTCTATGGTTTCCTCGGTTTATGGCTCTCCTTTCAGTTGGCGCGGAACTATTTCGAGGAGCGGTGGGCTTTCTGGGCAACCATTGGAATTTGGTTTGGGAGTTCCCTGCCGGCATACATGTATCTCGAACCATCCTGGTCGCACGCGCATTCGGCGTTCTTGGTCGCGCTCTTCCTGTGGTACTGGCACCGAACCCGCAAGGCTCGAACGCTGCAGCAGTGGCTGGTGCTGGGGCTGATTTCCGGGCTCATGCTCGACGTTTACTTTGCGAACGCTGTTTTCCTGCTAATTCCGTTCCTAGAATGCTGCTGGGTTTTCGTCTCCGCTTGGGCAGATCGCATACGCGCCGCTGGGGTGTTCACAAACGTCTTCAAAGGCGGTTTGGTGTATATCGCGGCAACGGCTGCGGCCTTTGTGCCAACATTAGCCGCGCGCAAGATCGTGTTCGGAAGCGCCGTCGCGATTGGCGGATATGCGAACCAACGATGGCATTGGACTTCACCGGCCTTGGGGAAGGTGCTCTTTTCGTCGAATCACGGGCTCTTGTCGTGGAACCCCATATTGATCCTGGCTTTGGCCGGAGTGTTGTTGCTGTGGCGTCGCGCCCCGGATATTGGCAGGTACTTGCTCGCGGCGACGCTTGGGTTTTACTTGTTGATTTCCGTCTACCCGTGGTGGACAGGTGTGGTGTCGTTCGGGGATCGTTTTTTCATTTCGCTCACGCCGGTTTTTGTGATTGGCATGGCGTGCACGTTCTCGGAGTTCGCGCGCGCCTGGCGAAGCACGCGCGCTGCCACGTTCCGAGTGGTCACCGTGTCCGTCCTCTTGATTCTCTGGAACATCGGCTTGTTGCTTCAGTGGAGCACGGGGTTGCTGCCTGGCACTGGACCGGTCTATTGGAACGAAGTTCTTTACAACCAGTTCCGCGTCTTACCTGGCCAGACGGTTGATGCCGTTCGGAACCAACTCGGCGCGTCGGTGCACAAACCACTTCTGTAGGCAGTGCTGCGATTGTGGATGACGTGGAATTGGTGAATCAAGCACGTTAGCCGAATCAAGGTTCAGTAACATGAAATAAAGTCAGCCAACCCTCACGCGCTTCACGGATTCCTATAGAGATGCCCGGCCGGGATTGGCTCCTCCCAACATCAAAATGAGTGGCGTCACGCGGCTGTTTCCGGCTAGGCACAAACAGCCGCGCAGACAGCCTGAGGCCAAATCCGCTGTGCTAGAATTTGCAGAAGGTTCAGAACGGATCAGTAGGCATAAGTCATAACTATGGCTGAGTTTGTCTGCAAAGTCGGGGACTCGACAGGGCACGTTTTCCAGCAACTCGAGACGGCCCAGAGCGAGACGGAAGCTCGCCAGAAGCTCGCGGACCGCGGCTTTTATGTTTATGGAGTACGGCCGAACCTAAGCGTAGACCGGTTGATCAGGGGATCTCGGTCCAGCCGGAAGCTGCCTGCGAACGATTTCATGATTTTTAATCAGCAGTTTAATACTCTGATTAAGGCCGGCCTGCCAATTTTGAAGGCGCTAGATTTGCTGGCGGATCGCGCCGCCCTGCCGAAAATGCGTCCGATTTTGAACGATGTGCGCGGTCGAGTGCGCGAAGGAGCGCTACTGTCGGATGGGATAGAAGCTTCGGGAATGTTTCCCCCGGTTTATGTCACATCGCTTCGCGCGGGAGAAAAGAGCGGCGATTTAGCGGGCGTGTTAGACGATTACATCGCGTATCAGCGCACGACGACTGGGCTGAAAAAGAAACTGATCGGTGTGCTGATCTATCCAGCGATCTTAATCATTGTGGCGTCGTGCATTGTTTCCTACCTGGTGACTTATGTGATTCCGGAATTCGCGCGTTTGTATTCGGACCTTGGGACGACATTGCCTGCTCCTACGCAATTCTTAATTACGGTTGTGGTGGGCTACCGCGCGTGGCTGCTGACAGCGGCGGGCTTGGTTGTCTTCGGCGCGATATTTTTATTCCTATGGTCGAGGACGCAGCACGGCGGTGTCGCGGTGGACCGTATGACGATGAAACTGCCGATGCTTGGCGACGTGTGGATCAAATTTCAAATGGCGCAATTCACCAGGACGCTGGGAACGCTGCTGAGAGGAGGAACGCCTCTCGTCACGGCGCTTTCGACGGCGGCGAATGCAATGCGGAGTCGGCTGGTCGCGGGATCGGTGGAAAAGGCTTCGGAGCGAGTCCGCGAGGGTGCGTCCTTGCACTCTTCGCTCGCGGAAACGAAAATGATTCCCGATCTGGCGCTGGACATGATTGAAGTGGGAGAAGCTTCCGGCGCGCTGGCGCCGATGCTCTCGAGCGTAGCGGTTTTCTACGAAGAAGAATCAAACATGAAGACCAGCGCGCTGATCGCCGTGATTGAACCGGCGGTATTGATTGTAATGGCGGGGCTGATCTTTTTCATTCTGGTTGCGCTGTACCTGCCGCTGTTTTCGATTCAGGCGGGCGGGGCTGGCGGGTAGGAATTATGGCGGTCACAAAGGCGACAAATAAGGAAATCCATCTGGAGCCGTTGCACGACGAAAACGTTGAGCGCGAGCGCACGCAGAAACTCGCCGAGCGTTATCGCGTGCCGTTCATCGATCTGGCAGAGCAGCAGATTGATCCGGAACTTTTCCGCTCGATTCCTGCAGAGCTGATGTTTCGCTACAACTTTGTGCCGCTGGAGTCCCGGGATCACTCGCTGGTAGTGGTTGTGTCGGACCCAAGCCAGTTGCTGCTGAATGACGAGTTAGCGTTGCTGCTGGGAAAGAAGCTGACGATCAAAGTTGCGACCTCGACGCAGATCGCTGATCTGCTAAAGCGCACCGAGCAGTCGCAGCGCGTGCTGGACCAAGCGACGGAAGGCTTCACGCTGCAAGTGGTAAGCGATGAGGACAGCGACGAAAACATTTCCATGGAGAAGCTGGCGCAAGCGGACAGCGGCGTCAGCCCGGTGGTGCGCTTGGTGGACACGGTGATCTTTACGGCGCTGGAGCGACGCGCAAGCGACATCCACATTGAGACGCGCAATACGGAAGTGGCCGTGAAGTACCGAATCGACGGAGTGTTGCAGTACGCCATGCAGCCGCTGGCGAAAGAATGGCATTCGACGATTCTGTCGCGCATCAAGGTGATGAGCGAGCTGGATATTGCGGAGAGACGCGTCCCGCAAGACGGGCGCTTCCGCGTTCGATATAAGGGCCGTTTCATTGATTTTCGCGTTTCGGTGATGCCGTCGGTCCACGGCGAAGATGCCGTTCTTCGTGTGCTGGACAAGGAAACGCTGAGCGAAAAATTCCGGAATTTGACTTTGGACGTGGTGGGATTCGCGGAAGAGGATTTGCGGAAGTTTCGCCGGTACATTCATGAACCTTATGGAATGGTGCTGGTGACCGGACCGACTGGCTCGGGGAAAACGACGACGCTTTACGCCGCGATCAACGAAATCAAGACCGACGAAGACAAGATCATCACCATTGAAGATCCCGTGGAATATCAGGTGAGCGGAATCACGCAGATTCCGGTGAATGAAAAGAAGGGCCTGACTTTCGCTCGCGGGCTGCGTTCGATTCTGCGGCACGACCCGGACAAAATCATGGTTGGCGAAATTCGCGACCACGAAACCGCGCAGATCGCCATTCAATCGGCGCTGACCGGGCATTTGGTGTTCACAACGGTGCACGCCAACAATGTGACTGACGTAATCGGACGTTTCGTGAACATGGACGTGGAGCCGTACAATTTCGTCTCCGCTCTGAATTGCATTCTCGCGCAGCGACTCGTGCGCGTGATTTGCCCGAGTTGCAAGAGAGAGGCCAAGTGTTCACCGGAGATTCTGCGCGAATCGGGAATCAATCCGGAAGAGTGGGGCAATACTCCGCTGTACGAGGGCGCAGGCTGCCTTGAGTGTTCTGGCAGCGGCTTTCGCGGGCGAACTGCGATTTCCGAACTGCTGGATTTATCCGACCGCATTCGCGAAATGATCATCGATCGCCGTCCGACTTCAGAAATCAAACGCGCAGCGAAGGAAGAGGGGATGCAGTTCCTGCGGGAATCGGGAATTGCGCGAGTACGCGAGGGGATCACAACGCTCCGCGAGATCAATAAGGTGACGTTCATTGACTAGCCTGACTATAGCAGCGCGGCCAGAAAGACAGAGACGCGGCGGATTTTCCGAGTGGCTCGACGCCATGCCGCATCCCAGCGTGGTGGTGGAAGTTGCGCCAACGCACGTGGCGGCAGCGCGATGGGGCCGGGATTTGGCGCATTTGTCCGCCTTTGCCGCCGAGCCGTTGCCGGATGGTGCGGTGACGCCTTCGGCAACGCAGGTAAACATTGCCGATCCGGATGCCGTGCGAAGCGTGATTCACAGCATGATTTCGCGCGTGCCGAAGCAAGGTTCAGACGTGGCGCTGCTGTTGCCGGATCCCAGTATTCGCGTCTTCATCTTGCCGTTTGACACTTTTCCGCGGCGAACGGATGAAGCGCTGCCGTTGCTGCGGTGGCGTTTGAAGAAGAGTTTGCCGTTCCCCGCAGAGGAAGCGGTTCTTTCCTGGGTGAGACAGTCGAGCCGAGATGGAAAAATCGAAATCGTGGCAGCAGTGGCGCGCCAGAAAATCGTCAGGGAGTATGAATCGCTGCTCGAAGAGGCGGGGCTGCTGGCGGGAATCGTGCAGAGCTCGACGCTGGCCACGCTGCCAATCCTGAGTCAGGCGGGCGCAACGCTGCTTGCGCGGCTGAGCGGAAGGAATCTGACAACAGTGATTGTGCGCGGCGAGACGATGTGTGTTTATCGCTCAACCGAATTGGGCGCGAACGCCGACGGGCTCAAGCCGCAGGTAATTTTCGACGAAGTTTTTCCGGCCGTGGCGTTTTATCAGGATACATGGGGCGGAAAAGTGGAGCAGCTGTGCGTTGCAGGTTTCGGTTTGGGCGAAGAAGAATTGCGCGAAGCATTGACGCGCGAGCTGGGATGTCCCGCGGAACCGCTGGGCTCGGGCGCCGAAATTACCGCGGAAGCGCGTTCGCTTATCGCGCAGGGCCTGGAGCCGCTGGTTGGATGGCAAATGAACCGCGGAGCATGACCGGCAGGGAACGAGACTAGGGATGAAGACGAGTTTCAATCTGGCAACGGCGCCGCTGGAAAATAACCGGCGCTTCATCGCCGGTGCGAGCGCGCTGGGAATTCTGGCGCTGGCGGCAATGGTCCTGCTTTCTTTGCACGCGGTGAGCGCCAGGCGGGCGAACCGCGCAATGCACGCTCAGATCGACAATCTGCATTCGCAAATTCGCATTTCGCTGCGTCATCAGGACGCCCTTCGAACCGAGTTCAAATCAGCGCAGGCTGAGGAGGCGCTCAAGCGCTCCACTTTCCTGAACGGATTGATTGAAGCGCGTGCTTTCCCATGGACAAAAATGTTTGCCGACCTGGAACAAATTTTACCTCCGGGGGTGCGGGTAATCAGCATCTCTCCGCAAATGAACAGAGATGGCAGTGTGAGAGTCGAGTTGTTGATCGGCGCCGTCAATGATGACCAGGGGCTCAAGTTTCTGAATTCGATGAGTTCGTCGCCGGTATTTTCACAAGTGCATGTGACGCAGGAGACCCATCCCGCGAAAGCGCCGGAAGGCGGGGACGATACCGTGCTGGTAAACCTTGAAGTGCATTATTCGACTTCATGAATGGCAGAACCAATTCGCGAAAGTGGAAGCTGACGGTGAAGATCGCGTTGGCTTGCGCGCTGGCGATCGACGCAGCGTTGCTAGTGGTGAACTGGCGCGCCGCGAGCGAGTCGGTGCAATCGCAGAAAATGGAGCGCACCCAACTGGAACAGAAATTAAAACTGTTGAGTGCGGATGTTCAGAACGGCCGGGAAATCGAAAAACAGCTTCCGAACGTGGCGCAAGAATGCGATGAGTTTTACCAGAAGGATTTGCTGCCCGCGTCTTCGGGAGACACGGCAGTGATTGCGGATCTTGGGAAAATCGCGAATAGCGCAGGCGTTCAGACCGGTGGAGTGGCACTCCATGAAAAAGAGGTGAAGGGGCGGGGGCTGGAAGAAGTGGAAATAACGGGATCAGTGCAGGGCAGCTATCAGAATTTGATCCAACTGATCGATGGCATCGAGCGCTCGACGCACTTCTACTTGCTGGAAAGCTTGACGTTAAACTCGGAGAACTCAGGGATCGTCAAGTTGCAGATTGCTTTGCGGACGTATTTCCGAACGTGACGATGACGAAGAAAACTCGGTATGAAGTTTCGGCGCTGGCGATTCTCGTCGTCATACTGGCATTTTTCGTTTTTATGCGGCGCTCCCCGGATGACGTTTTTGAGGGCGTTCACAACGATGACGGGAAATTCCAGCCGTTGAATTTCCCGGATCCCTCCCTGAGAGTGGATTTGCTCGCGCGGATTCAGAATGAGCACTACAACGGGGAGCGTCGCAACATTTTCAGCGAAGAGCCGCTGCCGCCGCCGCCGGAAGTGGTGGCTCAGCAGAAGGCCGCAGACGCGCAGAGGGCTGCAACTCCGCCGCCACCACCGCCTCTGACGATTCCGGCAACGTTTTATGGGATCGTGACCGATCCTGCTACCGGAGAGAGCCGCGCCTGTTTCTCGAATACCGATCACGTTTACATTTTGCCCGTGGGCGGCATCCTGCTTCATCAGTTCCGGGTGGTGAAAATTGGCCCGAACTCGGTTGATTTGCAGGAAGTCTCCTCGGGCCGAAGCACTACATTGACCCTGCCGGATGCAGCACCGCAGCAATCAGCGCAGCAATGAAAACTAATTTCGATACAAATCGGCGGCGGGGAAATGGGGGAAATGAAGGTTACGCGCTTGTGTTCGTGCTGTTTTTGATGGCGTTGGTGATTATTGGTGCAGCGACCGCTACGCTCGACCAGTTGACGGAGGGGCGCCGCGAAAAGGAAGCGGTGATGATCTGGCGCGGAAAGCAATATCAGCGCGCCATTGGGCTCTTCTATAAAAAGCTTGGACGGTTTCCCACCAGCGTCGACGATTTGGTGAAAGTTCAGAATGGCGAAGAGCGTTTTCTGCGCGAAGCGTACAAGAATCCGATGAACAAGGACGGAACGTGGAGATTCGTCTACGTTACTCCGGCAGGACAACTGATTGGCAGCGTGATGTATACGTCGCTGCAGCAAATGGCGTTCATCGATCAGCAGCGGCGACTAGGACTGGCCTCAGGTGCGGCCACCTCACCGGCCGCTCTCTCCTCAATGTTTCCAGGCGCCAGTCCAGACAACTCGGATAATTCGAATGCCTTTGGGAATAATTCAGGGCCTCTATCAGGGACCACCACGCTGGGCGGAAGCCTGGGCAGTGCAGGCGCGCTCAGCGGCATCAACCCAAGCAGTTTGAACCTGAATAACTTGAGTCCTTCGCAGTTGCAAGCGCTGCAATCGCAGTTGCAGGGACTAAGTCCGCAGCAACTGCAGGCGCTCGAATCACAGTATCAAGGGCAGATTCCGCCGCAACTGCAATCACAACTGCAACAGATGCTAGGGCAGAATTCTTCGCAAGCAGGAGGTTCATCGTTTTTCACGCAGCCGGGCGCGAATCCAAGCGGCGGGATGACGGTGCAAGAATCGTCCGGCTCAAGCGATTCAACGGACTCGAATGGGCAGGTGATTGGCGGATTCATCATCGGCGTGGCGGGAACGCAGGACAAGTCCTCGATCAAAGTTTATAAGGGCGGCACAACGTACAAGCGATGGGAATTCATTTTCAATCCGCTCGAGCAAGTACAGACAATTGGCACGACTTCCACGGCGCCCGCGAATCCGACAGGCTCACAGGCCGGTGGAACGCCGCAAATTCCACAAACGCCACAACAGCCGCAAATCCCCCAGCAGCCCCAGTAGCCAAAAAAATTTCTGTGATGATTTTAAGCGGCAGAGCAGCTTTATTTACGGCTGACTTCTTTCGCTTCGAGGACGTATTTGCGGATAGCGGAAGCGACGCCGCATTCGTCATTTGACAGCGTGACAGGCCAGCCGAGAGATTTCAGTTCGGCAACACTGTTGGCCATCACGACAGGCACGGCCGCGAATTCAAGCATGTCGCGATCATTCCAGTTGTCGCCGATGGCCATCACTTCACTTTGTGGTATTCCGCGGCGGTGAGCCCATTCGGCCAGCGCTGCACCTTTTGAAGACCCGCTGGAAATCACATCGAGGATGCTGAGGTCGCGATGCTCGTATTCGGTGTGCGCGAGCCCAAATTGGGGAGAGCAATCCATATTACGCACAATTCCTAGTGCGGCGCGCATTCGGGCGACCGAGCCGACAAACATGACCTGAATCGGATCTTCGGTCAGGCAATCCTCCAGCGGAACGCATTCGGCAATGAATTCGCGATTGCGCTGGTAATAGCCGCTGCTGACAGCATCGCTCCAGTCAATGCGTTCGAAAATGAGTTGGTTTTCGCGCGGGCGATCGAAACAAACCGCCGCCCCAGAACGGAATTCGTAAGTCGCTCGCAGCACTTCGCGAGCAATCTCGCGCGGCAGCAGATGCCGAAGATGGGTCTCGCCGGTTTTCGATTTGATCAGCGCACCATTGTTGATGATAAGCGCGAGCTCGCAGGGAATGCGCTCAGCGATGGGACGCGCGAAATCGAAGCGCCGTCCCGTGACCAGCACGATTTCCACGCCGCGCGATTGCGCTTCAAGAATTGCGTCACGGTTGTCGTCAGGAAGTTCATGACGGTTATCGAGTAGCGTGCCGTCGATGTCCATGGCGATGAGACGAACGGCCATCGCAGTATTGTAACTGCTCGCCAGGGTGCTTTGCGGACGAATTGCAGGACGCTATTTGATTCCGATCACCATGGAATCGGGGCCGACGAGATGCTCAACGCGAGTTTCTTTGAAGCCGGCTTCTTTCATCCAGCCAGTGCAATCTGCGCCTGTGTAATCGAAACCGCCGGGTGTTTCGAGCAGCATGTTAAGACTCATCAGCAGGCCGAAGGCGTTCCCCGATCGCTGGTCGTCGATGATGGTGTCATAAACAATGAGCGCGCCACCTGTGGGAATCGCGTCGAACGCTTTGCGAATGAGCATCTTCTTTTCGTCCAGATTCCAGTCATGCAGAATGTGGCCCATCATCAGCACGTCGGCGCGCGGTAATGGATGTTCAAAGAAACTGCCGGTGTGAAAGGTGACGCGAGAAGAAAGCCCGTTTGCTGCGATGTACTCTTCGCAAATTGGCCGGACTTCGGGAAGGTCAAAACCGATGCCCGTCAAATGCGGATTGGCAAGCGCAACTTGCACGATCAAATCGCCCTGCGCGGTGCCGATATCCGCAGCCGTCTTGTAGTTTTTCCAGGGAAACAGGCGCGCTATCGCGCGATTCGCCCCATTGCTGATGCCGGACATAGCTCTGAGAAATTGCTTCAGGCGTTCGGGATCTGCATACAGAGCCACAAAGGGGTTTGGGCCTCCACCCTTGGCTTCATTTTGAAGTTCGCCGGTGTGAAGAGCGGTAGTCAGGTTCGCCCAAATGCCGTAATGTCGCGCATTCGCCATTTCGAGAATCCCGCCGATGTAGGAGGGCTTGCTCGTATCCAGAAACAAATCTGTCGACGGTGTATTTCTGTATTCGCCATTCGTGCGGGCGAGAAGACCCAGTGCAACCAGAGCGTCGAGAAAATCGTGCGCTGAGCGCGGATGCAGGTTGAGTTTTTCCGAAAGCGCTTGCAATGTTGCTGGCTTCTTCGCCAATTCGGTGAACAAGCCCAGTTCGATGGCGCTGAACAGTGTCTTGGAGGCCCAGAAGCCAAACCCCACTTGCATGATGAGAGCCGGATCAGGCTGGTTCGTTGCGGCAGTGTGACTGTCCATTGAATTTCGCTCCAGGATTTTGTGGCGCTGAGTATACGCATAGTTTTTTTGTGGCGCTATGAATTTCTATACGATGCCGATGCGATTCGAGTGCTCTACGTCGGCGGTTAGCGGATGTGCTAAACTTTTTTGCTTATGAAAAGTACATTGCAAACATCCATCACTCATCTGGAATGCTCCCGGTGCAAGAAAACTTACGTACACAATCAACTCCGCAATTTGTGCGATTGCGGCGGGCCATTGCTGGCGCGTTACGATCTGAAAGCGGCAGCGAAGACGCTGACAAGAGAGGCTCTGCGCTCGCGGCCCGCGACGATGTGGCGTTACGAAGAGGTGCTGCCGTCGCGCGAATGCGTCACGCTCGGCGAAGGCATGACGGCCATGCTGCATGCCAAACGACTGGGAGACGCAATTGGTTTGCGCAAGCTGTATATCAAAGACGAGGGGCTCAACCCCACAGGCTCCTTCAAGGCGCGTGGGATGGCGGCAGCGGTGAGCCGCGCAAAGGAATTGGGAGCGAAGGCGCTCGCGACTCCGACCGCTGGAAACGCTGGCGGAGCTCTTGCGGCCTACGCAGCGCAGGCTGGAATTCCGGCGGTGATTGTGATGCCTGCCGATACTCCTCTCGCGAACGAAATGGAATGTCGTGCGTTCGGCGCGGATGTGCGCAAACTGAATGGACTGATTTCCGACTGCGGAAAATATGTTGCCGAAAACAAAGACAAGCATGGATGGTATGAGGTGACCACGCTGAAGGAGCCGTATCGCATCGAAGGCAAGAAGACCATGGGATACGAACTCTGGGAGCAATTCGAAGGGAAATTGCCCGACGTGATTATTTATCCCACGGGCGGCGGTGTTGGCATGATTGGAATGTGGAAAGCATTTGAGGAGATGGAAACGATGGGATGGATCGGTCGCGAGCGTCCGCGAATGGTGACTGTGCAGGCTTCGGGCTGCGCGCCGATTGTGGACGCTTTCGAAAAGGGAGAAGATTCGGCTCCGATGTGGCAGAACGCCGCGACGATTGCGTCCGGATTACGTGTTCCCAAAGCGCTCGGCGATTTTCTAATTTTGCAGGCGATTCGCGAAAGCAACGGAACCGCGGTCGCAGCTACGGATGACGAAATCCTCGCGACAAGCAAAGAACTGGCGGCGAAAGAGGGCATGTACGCGGCTCCTGAAGGAGCTGCTACGGTTGTGGCGGCGCGAAAGCTCGCGGCTAAGAAGTGGATCAAGCCGGACGAGACAGTCGTGCTGTTCAACACGGGCTGCGGCTACAAGTACAATGAAGCCTGGCAGAAGGCGTTAAACAACGGCAAAGTGTAAGGGCCGATGAATCTGGCGAGCAAGCTGAGGAAAATGGCGACAGAGCGTTTGTATTACGACGACCCGTTCTTGTGCGAATTTGACGCTGCCGTGATTGCGTGCGAGCCGGTGGGAGACCGCTGGCACCTGCGGCTCGATCGCACCGCGTTTTATCCCACCTCCGGCGGACAGCCGTTTGATACCGGACGGCTGAATGATGTGGCAGTCATCGACGTATCGGATGAGCATGGCGATGAAATCGTGCACGTTGTCGAGCGGCAGATTGTCTCGCCTGAAGTTCATGGCGTTATCGACTGGCCTCGGCGTTTCGATCACATGCAGCAGCACACGGCGCAGCATATGCTCTCCGCCGCGTTCATCGAGTTGTTTGGATTTCAGACCGTTTCTTTTCACCTTGGACGCGACATCTCCACCATTGATCTAGCGACGCCTTCCGTCGTCGCGCGCCATTTGGAAGAGGCGGAGCGCCGCGTGAATGAAATCATCTTCGAAGACCGCGAAATCACCGTGCGTTACGGAACGGCGGAAGAATTAGCGCAGGAAGGCATTCGCAAAAAAGTGGACCGCGAAGGAACGCTTCGCGTGATTGACATTGAGGGATTCGACCGCCAGCCGTGCGGCGGAACGCATCTTTCGCGGACCGGTCAGGCAGGAATGCTGCTGCTCCGCAAATGTGAACGTCAAAAACAGAATTGGCGCGTGGAATTTGTCGCCGGTTTTCGAGCGTTGGCTGCGGCGCGCGGAGATTTAGCTGTGTTGCGAAGCGCGGCGGAAGAGATTGGGTGTGGAATGTCCGAGCTCCCGCAAATGATCGGAAAGATGCAAGAAGAACGGCGCGCGAGCCAACGAGATGCAAAAAAGCTCACGGAACGTCTTGCGGAGCTCGAAGCAGCGCATCTGTTGGCGCGGAATGCGGAAAGCACTGCGAATGGCTCGGCAAAAATTGTGAGCGCGATTTTCGATGATGCGGAACAGAGTTATCTAGCCATGCTCGCAGCAAAACTCACGGCAAGTCCTGGCGTACGGGCTGTGCTGGTTGGCCGTAGCGCTCAATGCATTGTGCTCACGCAATCAGCGGAACTTCCCGGCGATGCGGGCATGCTTCTGCGTGAATTGCTCGCGAAATTCGGCGGCAAAGGCGGCGGAAGCAAAGTTTTCGCGCAGGGAAGAGTCGGCGATGCGGCCGCGATCGATGAAATCGTCCATGAAGCACGCCGTCTTCTTGGTTAGCAGCCAATGGTTTTATGGGTGTACTGTGAGTGATGAAGTTCGGAATTTGGATCTTTCAGCCAAAACTTTTGAGGAGTTCATCCAATTTTTCTTCGCGCGTGAAGTTGTCACTTTAGATCCGCCGCTCGACCACCTTCCAGATGACGTGGTTCACAAAGGTCGGGACTTTGACGAAGCTGTGCCTTCTTTACCCGAAGTCTTACTCGGCTATTTGACACGCCTCTTCTCTGATTTTGGACGAATCGCGCCGAATTACTCGCCTAAACAAGTAAATCAGGCTATCTGGACGATATTAGGACCGGGGTTGGGCATGCCCGAGATCCTGTTCGATGCGGCGGTGCCTCTTTCGAAGCGATTGGACTGCATTCGTGCCATGTACCACGTTTATTCGGATTTCGTTGCTCTCCCCAAAGTAGAGGTAGTGGCAAACTCCTTCGACATGTGGTGGGACTTGCTGGCGCATAATTTCTGGTTTCAGCGCCGATTTTACGATCCTCGGAAATGCGCATTCGACATTGAATGGGGCGACGTGTCGAGGCTTGATAGCGAGTCACGGATGACGTTGGATATTATGTTTGAGACTCTGAACCGCATACTCGAGCTTCCGGACGTGAGGACGCAGATGTTCGCATTGCATGGGCTTGGACACCTTTGCCATCCTGACGTGAAGAAAATCGTGCAACGCTTCATCGACGAGCACGAATCTGAGCTCACCGACGAAAGACGAAAGTGGATTGAGCAGTGCCGCGACGGAACGGTGATGTAGCACCGGGTTTTGCGTGTGGAGTCCCAATTGGTAGGTAGTCGCACGTCTGCTAAAATAATTGCCTCGGTGGGCGGCTAGCTCAGCTGGGAGAGCATCGCGTTCGCAACGCGGGGGTCGGGGGTTCGAATCCCCTGCCGTCCACCAATCCTTTCAATTCAATCACTTGTGAATTCTCCGGCTGAATTTGGCTCGCGAAGTTGCCGCCAAAGTTCCGTCCGCCTCGCGGTGCGACCTTGGTCTCTGCTCCCGGCCGCCAAACTAAAGAACAAAAGGAAAAAAACTCTTGACAGTCCCAGAGATTGAGGAGTATTGCCGCTTGAGGCACACGAGAAGAACACGACACTATAGACGGTCTAAGAGTCGCTACGCTACCGTTCAAGCGAAGCGCGGCTGTCTACGCCAGCCGAAGGCGTAACTACAGGTGAACTGCGGTTAAGCTGCGAGACGAGAAGGAACTGAACTTTCGTCTCGACTGAGAAAGGTGGAGAACCGATGCGCGATCCGAAGTGGTACCAATGGGCGCTAGCGGTGTTGGTCCTGCTCACGTTCCTGGCGCCGATGGCACGTGCGCAGACAGCTAGCTCGCTGAACGGCAGGATAGTCGACCCGTCGGGCGCTGCCGTGCCCAATGCGAAGATTACGCTTACCAACAACGCCACCGGTTCGGTACGCACGACGTCCAGTAATGCTCAAGGGCTCTATGAGTTTCTTGCGGTGCCACCTGGGGACTACAGCCTGCAAGCGGCCGCCCCTGGATTTTCCAACTACTTGGCGCAGCACGTGACTCTGCTGGTCAGCACCGCTTCGACAGTGAACGTAGCGCTGGGTCTCGCGAAGGTGGCCTCGGAGGTCGTCGTCAAGGGTAACACCGTACCGCTGGTCAACCGCACCGACGCATCCCTGGGCAACGTGATCGAACAGGACCAATTGGCGCAACTTCCGATTGCCGGCCGGGATGTGGCTAACCTGCTCAGCCTGCAAGCCGGCGTGGTCTACTTGGGCAGCCAGTTGAATACTTCCATCACCGACACGCGCAGCGGCGCGTCGAACGGCCTCCGCAGCGATCAAAATAACATCACGCTCGACGGCGCCGACATCAACGACGTAAACAACGGCTTCGCCTTTACGGGCGTGCTGAACGTCCCCATCGATTCGGTTGAGGAATACCGTGTGACGACGGCCAATGCCAACGCCACCTTAGGTTATTCCAGCGGCTCCCAAGAGATGATGGTCACCAAATCCGGCACGAACCACTACCATGGTTCTCTATATGAATACAATCGCAACACCATCTTCAGCGCCAATGATCCGTTCCTGAAGGGGTCGGAGGGAGCCAGCGGACAACCCAACACGCCGCCCGAGCTCCTGCAGAATTTTTTCGGCGGGACCATCGGTGGCCCCATCGTGCACAATCGCTTGTTCTTTTTTGCCAACTACGAAGGCCAGCGGGACGCCCAGGGCCAGAGCGAGCTGCGGTATGTGCCCACCGCGTCGCTAAAAGATGGCATCATCCAATACCAGTGTGCTGATAGCACTCAGTGTCCGGGTGGAACCACGCTGGGGAATAGCGGAAAGAGCTATCCTGTTGCAGCGGGCAATTTCGCGCTCTCCCAGGCTCAGGGTCAACTACAGGCGATGGACCCGAATCACATCGGAGCGGATCCAGCAATCTTGCAACTGCTGCAGCAATATCCGAACCCAAACGACACCACTGTGGGCGACGGCCTGAACATTGAAGGGTACCGCTTTTCTTCCAACTCGGATTCCCGGTACGACACATTCATCACTCGGCTCGACTACCAAATCACGCGAAACGGCTCCGAGACCATCTTCTGGCGTGGGCAGACCCAGAACAACAAGGTGCCCGGAGCGCAGGAATTTCCCGGCCAAATAGCGCAGACCACGCTGCTCGACGGCAGCAAGGCCTCGATTGTTGGCCTGACCTCGGTGCTTTCATCGAGCAAGGTGAACACTTTCCACTGGGACTTTATACGACAGGCCGATACGAATGCCGGCGCGTCGCTCCTGCCTGCGGTGCTCCTGTCCGGCGTGAGTCAACTTACCCCTACCACCCGCTCGACAGCTTATATCGTTCCCGTCAACGAGCTGAACGAGAACCTGAACTGGATACGCGGCAACCACACCATGAGTTTCGGCACTAACCTGTTCATCATTCGCGATAACCGCGTGAGCTATGCCAAGTCTTTTTCGGATGCGTCGATGAATCTGGCGTATTTGAATACGACGGGCATCATTTGCACCTCAGATTTGTCCAGCCCTCTCAACCCCGCGAACAATGGCTTTCCTGCCGTGAACAGTGACTTCGGCTGTAGCGGCTACGATCCGGCGGCGATGCTCATGTACGGCATCCTGGCCGAAGGTGACGGCTTTTACAACTATACCCCCAAGGGTACTGCTCTTGCGCAGGGCGCTCCCGTTGATCGCAACTATGCGCTGAACGATTACGAATTTTACGGTCAGGACGCTTGGCGCGTTACGCCGAACCTGACCTTCACCTATGGCCTGCGCTATGTGCTTGAGGCTCCGCCTTACGAAACCAACGGGGCAGAGGTCATTCCCTGCGTCTTGACCGCAAGTAACGGCTGTTCGGGGCAATACCTCGGTGATTGGATGGAAAAATCCGCTCAGCTTGCCAGCCAAGGGATGCCAGCCATTGATGCCGGTGAGCTCGGGTTCTTTTTGGGCGGCCCGGCGAATCATGGGCCGGGCTTCTGGAATTGGGATTACGACGACTTTTCGCCGCGCTTGGCCTTGGCTTGGGCGCCGGACACCGGAGAGGGATGGCTCTCAAAGATCTTCGGCCGTAAGAACCAGTTTTCGATTCGCGGCGGGTACAGTATCGTCTACGACCATTTTGGAATGCCGATCGTCAACACTTTCGATCAGAACGGTTCGTTTGGACTGACGAGCGACATCGGTAACGCTGCCGGAGCCAGCGGCAATACGGTGCAAGCCCTGCCGCGTTTCACTTGTGCTACCTGCCTGCCACCGCCGTGCCCCTCCCTCGGCGCGCCCGGATGCATACTGGAAACCCCGCCACCGGGCGGCTTTCCCGTGATTCCCAGCGACTCGAACTTTGCCATCAACTGGGGCTTGGACTCATCGCTCAAAACTCCTTATGCCAATGAGTTCAATTTGACTCTCACGCGCGAATTCGGCCAGAGCTCTTCCTTACAAATCGCCTACGTCGGAACGGTCGGCCGCCGCTTGCCTATGCAGGTGGATGAGGCCATGCCAACCGATTTCAGGGACCCGGCGAGCAATACGGATTACTTCACGGCGGCGACAATGTTGTCGAAAGAAGTTGCAGAGGGTGTACCGACTTCTCAGGTTCAGCCCATTCCCTTCTGGCAGGATGTCTTCCCAGCGTGGAGCACCGTTACGCAAAGCTATCTGGATGGGCAAGGGCTCAACTGCATCGGAGACGATGATCCCGGCGCGCTCACCGCCACGCAGGCTATTTACGATTTTTGGTCCTGCCAAGAGCACGACGAGACGTTCAATCTGTTTATTCTCGACACACCCAGCTCGGTTTCGGGATATTCCGTCCCCAACAGTAAGTTCGGCCCGTACACATTTTTCCACAACCAGTTCAGCTCCCTCACTGCTTGGAGAAATATCGGCACCTCCGACTACAACGCCCTGCAAGCGACTTACAACGTTCGTTGGAGCGATAACCTCATCAGCCAGTTCAATTACACTTTCTCGAAATCCCTCGATGAAGTTTCCGACGCAGGCCGTATCGGCGCGTGGGAGGGCAGCGGCGGCACCGGTAACGACGATAATGGTGGCGGGATCGTCATCAATACTTGGGCTCCGCTGAGTCTGCGCGGTCTGTCGAGCTTCAATGCCTTCGATCAAATCAATGCCAACTGGGTTTATCGCCTGCCGTTTGGTAAAGGCCAGATGCTTGCCGGGAATGTCCACTCTTGGCTGAATGAATTGATTGGTGGCTGGCAGTTCTCTGGGCTATTTCGCTGGACCACCGGATTTCCCACGTCGGTGGATAACGGCGGTTTCTGGCCCACCAACTGGAATATCGAAGGCTTGGCCATGCCCGTCGTCAATGGGCAACTCCCTGAAGCATCCAACCCCAGCAACGCCTACGTGGGTGGTCAGCCTATCGGTCCGGACATTTTCGCGAATCCCACCGCCGCAGAGGCTGACTTCCGACACAGTTGGCCCGGCGAATCAGGCACGCGAGACGAAATTATCGGTGACGGGATGTTCGACATCGATACCGGCTTGGCCAAAGATTTCTCGCTTGGCGAGGCGCGCAAGGTGGAATTCAGCTGGCAGACTTTTAACCTGACCAACTCAGTGCGCTACGACGTGCAAGACGCCATGCCGACGCTCAGCGAGATTCCCAGCCAGTTCGGGCGATACACATCCACTATGACTCAGCCGCGATTCATGCAGTTCGCCCTGCGTTTCTCTTTCTGAGAGACGACGAAGAGGGCGACTCGCGGCCCGGACAACCCCAAAGGACGCCCTGCGGCCTTTTCCCAGCGGATACTTCCATTTTGGGATACCTTGGCCGTCTGAGCAGCAGGAAATTGCTGGTGTTTGGTATTGCAGTTGTGTTATCCATCATGCCGATGTTCAGTGAGCCGCGTTCGTCGCATTTGTTAGTCTCGCCGCATACGCTGTTTTCTCTTCTGAGTTATACCGCGAGCTACTTTTAACCCGACCCTCCAGCCTGATGCGCCTCTTTTGCGAGGGGTGTTTTTGATGTTCGATTGAAGGGGAGGGCGAAAACATGAGTTCGCATTCCGAGGGTCCGGTCAGCGCGTTTATGAAGCATCATTACCGCCATTTCAACGCGGCGGTGGTCATCGACGCGAGCGAGAGCTACAAGGCCTTGCTAGTGAGCGGCGGGAAAATGTTCCTGACGCTGGCGGGAGCAATGAGTACAGCGGAGTTGGGATTGTCCCTCGCAGCGATGATTCGCCAGGATAAGATTCACGGCATCTGTTGCACCGGAGCAAACCTGGAAGAGGATCTTTATAATCTCGTCGCTCACAATCACTACAAGCGCGTTCCGCATTACCGGCATCTCGCGCCACAGCAGGAAGCCGATCTTTTGGAGCAGCACCTAAATCGCGTGACCGATACGTGTATTCCCGAAGAAGAGGCGATGCGGCGGATTGAGCGCGTAGTGATGGAGGAGTGGCATGCTGCGGACAAAGCGCAAGAGCGATTTTTTCCGCATGAATTTCTCTTCAAGATTTTGCGCGAGGGGAAACTGAAGCAATTTTACGAGATCGACCCAAAAGATAGCTGGATGCTGGCTGCTGCGGAGAAACAACTGCCCGTATTTGTACCTGGGTGGGAAGATTCCACGCTGGGCAACATGTACGCTGCGCAGGTGATCGGCGGCAAAGTGAAGAATGCCACAACGACACGCAGCGGTGTCGAATACATGATTGAACTGGCGCGCTGGTACACGGAAACCACAAAGCAAAGCCCGCTTGGATTTTTCCAAATCGGCGGCGGCATCGCCGGGGACTTTCCGATTTGTGTCGTTCCCATGTTGCATCAGGACCTTCGGCGCGAAAATGTGCCGCTATGGGCGTACTTCTGCCAGATTAGCGACTCGACGACGAGCTATGGCTCCTATTCCGGAGCCGTGCCGAACGAGAAGATCACCTGGGGCAAACTCGGTCCCGACACGCCGCGATTCATCATCGAATCCGACGCGACGATTGTTGCGCCCCTGATATTTGCCTATGTGCTTGATTGGTAGATCGCTATGCTTATTGAAGTTGAGGAAAAATGATCCTTCGATTCACAGCGTTGGCCGACGATTCCTCCGAAAATCTTAGGGCCAAAACCCTCGCCATTTATGGAATCTTGTTCGCGTTCAATCTTGGCGCCTGGGGCTGGGCTGCAATGGCCTTCCGGCATTCTCCGCTGCTTTTGGGAACGGCGCTGCTAGCCTATAGTTTTGGTTTGCGTCACGCGGTCGATGCCGATCACATCGCAGCCATTGACAACGTAACCCGCAAATTCATGCAGGAAGGCAAGCGCCCCGTCGCAGTCGGCCTGATGTTTTCGCTCGGGCACTCCACCATTGTCGTAGTGGGAGCTGCCGCGATCGCTGGAACGGCGCTGGCGATGCAGCACAGGCTCGACGGGCTCAGAGACATCGGCAATGTGTTCGGAACGCTCGTATCGGCCTTTTTTCTCTTTGCTATCGCCGTCGTCAACGTCATCATCCTGCGCTCGGTGTATCAAGCGTTTCTCCGCGTGCGCAGAGGCCAGCCTTACACCGACGAGGATCTCGACCTTCTGCTGGGGAGTCGTGGGATGCTCTCCCGGTTTTTCCGTCCAATGTTTCGCATGATCAGCCGCAGTTGGCACATGTACCCGCTGGGCATTCTCTTTGGGCTCGGCTTCGATACCGCGACGGAGGTCGCGGTGCTGGGCATCTCAGCAGCGGAGGGTTCCAGGGGCCTGTCCTTCTGGATGATTCTCGTGTTCCCAATTCTCTTCGCGGCCGGAATGTGCCTGATCGATACGACGGACAACATTTTGATGTTAGGCGCATACGGATGGGCTTTCGCCAAGCCAGTCCGCAAGCTGTATTACAACCTTACCATCACATCAGTTTCAGTAGCGGTCGCTCTTGTCGTCGGGGGAATTGAGAGCCTTGGACTGCTGGTTAGCCGCTTTCATTGGGAAGGCCGCTTCTGGCAGGCTGTGGCAGATCTCAATAGCAATTTCGGGTTGCTGGGGTTTTTCATCGTAGGACTATTCGCTTTAAGCTGGATCGTTTCGATTGCCATCTATAAATGGCGGGGATTTGACGACCTTCCCGTCTGATCCCTGACGGTGCGTCAGCACCCCTGTATAATGCCGCGATGGAAAATCGCTGGTTGAACGCGGCGAAGTGGTTGCTCGGCCCTGAATCCGGCGAGCGGGGTCATCTTGGCCCGCGATGGATTTTTCTGCGCGCGCTTGGCGTGATTTTCTTCTCCGCGTTTTACTCCCTCGTTTATCAGGCAACTGGACTCATCGGCCCAAACGGAATCCTTCCTGCCGATAATTATCTAGATACGGTCGCCCACTACATGCACGGGCTGTCGAAATTCTGGTTCGCGCCTTCTGTGTTTTGGATCAGCTCGAGCGATCACGCGCTGCTCGTCGTTTGTTGGATTGGAATGATCGCTGCAGCACTGCTTTTTCTGAATATCTGTCCGCGTGGAATGACCGCGATCTGCTTTCTGTGCTTTCTTTCCTTCATCGGGACGCTGCAGGATTTTGCCAGTTATCAGTCTGATGGCATGTTGTTGGAAGCTGGTTTTCTTTGCCTGTTTTTCGCACCGTGGGGATGGCGTCCGAACTGGGGAGCATTCTGCCCGCCTGCGCGCGCATGCACTTTCCTGCTGCTCTGGGAGTGGTTCCGCATTTATTTTGAATCCGGCATGGTGAAAATGCTCAGCGGAGATCCGGAGTGGCGCCATTTCACCGCGATGTACGAGTACTATCAAAACGGGCCATTGCCCACGTGGATTGGATATTACGTGCAGCATGCGCCGCACTGGTTCCACTGGGCCACGGCGTTCGCGACCATCGTGATGGAACTCGGCATTGTGCTGATGCTTTTCCTGCCGCGCCGGTTCCGGCTGATCTGCTTTTTCATCGTCACTCCATGGGAAATCGGCGTGATTCTGACCGCGAATTACGCATTTTTGAACTATATCGTGCTTGCCCTCGGCTTCTTGCTGCTCGACGACCAATTCCTCGTGAAAATTGCGCCGAAAAAGTGGTTCCGCAAATACCACATCGTGGTTGCAATGCGAGCGGAGGACACCCTAGAAGCGGAGCGAGGCGCTCCGGCAATAGAGGGCAAGAAAACAAGGAACGTGTTTTCCCGCGCGGTGGTTCCGGTTGGCATGACCATCGCAGGAATATGTTTTGCGTGGATTTTCTATGCCACTTCGGCGGAGCTGCTCGGAATGATCGCTCCAGAATTTCCCTTGCCGCAAGCGCCTGTTCAGAAGCTAGAGCCTTTTCGCATCGCCAATCAATTTGGGCTATTCGCGGTAATGACGCGCGGCCGTTATGAGATTGAATTCCAGGGTTCGAACGACGGCGGCAAAACGTGGACGGCTTATCCGTTTCGCAACAAGCCGCAGGCCGTCAACGAAGCGCCGGGAATCTACGCTCCCTACCAGCCGCGATTCGAATGGAATTTGTGGTTCGCTTCGCTGGGAGACTGGCGCCAATATCAGTTTGTCATCAGCGTGGAAGAAGAGCTGCTCGAGGGGAGCCATGAAGTACTTTCGCTTTTCGCGAGGAATCCGTTTCCGAATGGGCCGCCGCAGGAAATCCGCTGTGTGATCTGGCAGTATTGGTTCACAACCTTGGCTGAAAAACGCGCGACTGGAGATTGGTGGAGGCGCAAACTCCTCGGACTGTATGCGCCTACGCTGTTGCGGGAAGGGAATGACCGCTTCGGAGTGGTGCAAATGCCCGGGACGATCGAGCGCGAAGGCGATGCTGACGAGCCGAACTGGCCCTAGGCTTGCTGAAACCGAGCCCGTGTATCATGGTGTCAGCAACGAAACCGGAGAAACGAGGCACGCTATGGACTATTTGCTTAAGACAGAACCCTCAGAATATTCATTCGCTGACCTGCAGCGCGATAAAACAACGGAATGGGATGGGGTACACAATCCTGTCGCGCTGAAAAATCTTCGCGAAATGAAGCCCGGCGACCGGCTCATCATCTACGAAACTGGCGAACGCAAGAGCGCGGTCGGTAACGCCACCGTAGTTTCCGTCGACGCAAGCAACCCGAAAAATCCTCGAGTAAAGATCAAAGCCGGAGAATCGCTGAATCCAATCACGCTTGCTGAAATCAAATCCAACAAGATATTCGCGGATTCGCCGCTGGTCCGCCAGGGCCGTCTGAGCGTTGTTCCACTCACGACCGCACAGTACAAATTGCTGGCGGGCCGTTAGCAAGCGCAACAAAACAGGAAATCCACCCGCTGGCGCGTGTCAAACGTTCAACAGTTTGCTTTTATTTGTATGCATGCCGGCGTATTATGCACGCGCAAATTTAACTTCAGGGGTGATTCATGCGGCGCGGGCAATATTTTAGCGGAATGCAAGGCGTGCTTATTGTAGCGGCGGCTTTTTTCCTTGCGATGACGGGAGCTGTGTACGCGGCACCGGGCGGCTTTACGCTCGAACAAGTCATGAGCTTTGCTTTTCCGGATGGCTTAACCGCGGCGAGCCACGTTGACCGCATTGCATGGACCTTCGACATCAAGGGCGTGCGCAACGTCTGGATCGCCGACGCGCCGGATTTTGATGCAAGGCAGGTTACTCACTATTCCGAAGATGATGGGCAGGCCATCGCAAGCGTCCGCCTGACGCCGGATGGCAAAACGGTCGTGTATGCGCGCGGCAGCGAAACGAACTCTGTCGGCGAAGTCGCCGATCCCACGAGCGACGTGCAAAAACCCGAGCAGCAGGTCTGGGCCGTCGATGTCTCGAGCGGGCAACCGCGCTTGTTGGGAACGATGGATTGCGGCGAAGAGGACTGCGAGGACATCGAGATTTCGCCCGACGGCCAGTTCGCGGTTTGGCCCGCGCGCGATGCGCTCTGGATTGCTCCTGTTTCCGGCGCGGTTGAAGCGCATCAGCTTTGCTACGTTCGGGGCGATAATTCCGATTCCCAGTGGTCTCCGGATGGGAAGCAGATTGCATTTTCGAGCAATCGCGGAGATCACAGCCTGATCGCCATCTATGACTTTGGCAAAAAATCCATTCACTATTTGCAGCCCAGCGTTGATCGCGATGATCTGCCGCGCTGGTCTCCCGATGGAACGAAAATCGCTTATGTGAAGACGAACGGCGCGGAGCGCGGCTTGCCTGTTATTCCTGAGCGGCCGCAACCGTGGTCGATTTGGGTTGGCGATCCCGCTACGGGCGAGGCGCATCAGATTTGGCGCAGTGGCGATACGATGGACGATTCGATCCCCCGCTTGACCGAATCGGATTCCTTCCACTTTGCCGCAGATGATCGCATTACCTTTTCATCCGAAAAAGATGGCAGGAATCATCTCTATTCCATTTCCACCGATGGCGGCGATCCGACGATTTTGACTCCGGGCGATTTCGACGTGAAAGACGTCACGCTCAGCTTCGATGGAAAGACGTTGGTCTATGACTCCAATGAAAATGATGTGGACCGGCGGCACATCTGGAGCGTCAGTGTTAGCGGAGGCTCTCCGCAACAGCTAACGAAGGGTGAAACGATCGAGTGGGCGCCGACAATTACTCAAGATGGCAGATATTTCCTCTGTCTTGGGTCCAGCGGCACTTCGCCAGCGATGCCATATCGCATCACGTCGAGCGGACGCGAGATGATCGCGCGCGAAGAACTGCCGTCCGATTTCCCTTCCAGCCAACTGGTCACGCCCAAACAGGTGATTTTCGAAAGCGGTGACGGCCTTGAGATACACGGCCAGCTTTTTGTTCCGCGTGGGAGGACTGGCCCTGGCCCAGCTCTTGTTTACATGCACGGCGGGCCAATTCGCCAGATGATGCTCGGCTTTCATCCCATGGATTACTACCATTACGGATACGCTGAGAATCAGTATCTCGTCAGCCAGGGTTTTGTCGTGCTTTCGGTCAACTATCGAACGGGCATCATGTATGGGCGCGCTTTCCGCGAGCCAGCAAACGCGGGCTGGCGCGGAGCTTCGGAATACCAGGATATTGTTGCCGGAGGGAAATATCTGCAGGGCCTGCCAATCGTTGATCCAAGCAAGATTGGGCTTTGGGGTGGTTCCTATGGCGGTTTTCTAACGGCAATGGGACTCGCCCGCAATTCCGATATTTTCAAAGCAGGCGTCGACATGCATGGCGTACACGATTGGTCAGCCTTTCTTTCGAGTGGCCGGCGAGGAAGGGAGGGTGCAGGTGCGCCGGATATGGGCCAAGCAATCAAGCTGGCCTTCAGTTCATCGCCGGATGCATCCATTGACACATGGAAATCCCCGGTGCTGCTCATTCAGGGAGACGATGACCGCAACGTGCCTTTCGATCAAATGGTGGATTTGGTGCAGCGGTTGCGTGCCGATCACGTGCCGTTCGAACAGATCGTTTTCCCGGATGAAATTCACGGCTTTCTGATGTGGAAGACGTGGATTAAAGCCTATACGGCTACCGCAAATTTTTTTGAGCGCGTTCTCGTAAAGGGCGAAACGATTCCGCCCAGCCAGTAATCTCTACGGAATCGTGGCGGAAAAGCCAAGCGTCGTCTAGCGCTGAGGGGCCTGCTCCGCTGCTTGGCGCTCCGCGACGATTTTCTTGGCATTGTCGTAGAGCGCTCTTGCCTGCGGGACGAGTTCTTCCGCCCGGATGACTTGCGGATCGTCATCGACCGAAATCTTATATCCGGCCGGAAGCCCAAACGTGTAGGTCAGCGCCTCGCGTTGGATGTGCTGCTTGATCCATATCGTGTTGTCGCTAATCTCCTGCTGGGTGTACTTGATGTCTTCGCGGTTCAAAAACGAAAGAAATTCCGACATTACCGCATCATTCACGGTGAAATCCTTTGTGATTGTCGGATGTGTTCCCATGAAATACCGCGTGAAATCGCCAATTCCAATATCGACAGGATACAGAACATTTCGCTCGAGCAGCAGCGTCTGGAACGGATCGAGCTTCTGAGCGGGGTCTTCCACATCGGGAGTGATGCCACCGCCACCGTAGACTTTTCGTCCGCTGTCGGTGAGCCTCACTTCGGGCTCTTTGTTCGGATGCCGGTTGAATTCGTAATCGTAAATGGAAACGTTCTTGTAGTCGCGCTGGATCAATCGGCCGCTCGGGGTGTAATAGCGGGCCGTCGTCAGCAGCAGAGCGGTGTCGTTATCTGTCGGATATTGCGTTTGAACCAATCCCTTTCCAAAGCTCCGCGAACCGACGATCAGCGCGCGGTCGTGGTCCTGCAACGCGCCAGACACAATCTCAGACGCCGATGCAGTGCCGCCATTGATCAGCACTACCAGCGGAATACTGTCTCCACCATTGCCCTTCAGCGCGTAGTAGCGCCGCTCAGGCGACTCACGGCCTTTATGCGAGACAACAAGTTGATCTTTCTGCAGGAACATGTCCGCCATTCCCACCGCCTGCATAAGCAAGCCGCCCGGATTTCCACGCAGGTCCAGAATTAGTCCATCCAGATGCGGGTAATCCAGCTTTGTCAAGGCATCGGCCAGATCGCTGTCGGTATTCTCGGAAGTGAAGGCCGTCACGTGCACATATCCGATACCCGGTTTAAGAATCGTCGCGAATTGCACGGCGGATTGAGGAATTTCGTCGCGCATCACATTGACTACGATCGGCTTTGGATTTCCCTCGCGATCGAGCGTTATAGTTACCACAGTGCCTTTGGCGCCTTTCAGCATGTCCGCTACCTGCAGTGATGACATGGAAGCCGTGCTCTTCCCATCCACTTTTGCAATCACGTCGCCCGGCTTGATGCCTGCCCTATCTGCGGGTGAGCCGGGAAATGGCGAAACCACTTCGACCTGATTTTCGTCGGGCCTAGGCACAATTGTCATTCCTACACCATAGTAATTCCCGCGCTGCTGCTCCATCTGCAGCGCCCATTCCTGCGGGTCGAAGAAGTTCGAGTGCGGATCCAGCACGTGCAGCATTCCAGGAATAGCGCCGTCGTACACAACCTTATCGGTATCGATGGGCTCCGCGTAGTTTTGCTGAATAATGGAAAGCACTTGCGCAAATGTCTTTACGGAATCCTGCAAATCCGTTGTGCCGGCGGCTGTGGCTTTTAGCGACGGACCATAGAGTCCGCCCATGACCGCTGCAATTACCAGTATTGCAGACAGAAGAAAGGCCCCGCGCTTGGATGACTCCGGTCGGGTACTATTACCCTGCTTCGTTTCCATAAGAAGCGACGCCCTAACCGCCTTTCGCGATAACTAAATGACAGTATAGCATACGTTTTTCCGGCGGTTTGACACGCTCCGCCACGTCTTCTATGATGCCAAAGTAGGCTCTTGCGCGCGAAAAAATGTTAAGCGTGCCCCATCTCATAATCATTTTTCTGGTTGCTTTGATTGTCTTTGGCCCGGAAAAGCTGCCGGAGCTTGCACGAAATTTTGGCAAGATCATGGCGGAGTTCAAGCGTGCCACGGGCGATCTGAAGGCCGGATTTGAAGAGCACATGCGCGATTTGGAGCGCGAGACGCGTCAGGCGGAATACAGAGCGCATCAAGTGCAGCCCTCAAACACCATCTTGCCGCCGCCTCATGTCACGGTAGATCCTCTGCCAGCGCCCGCCGATGCTATTCCTCACTCTGGCGAAGAGCCTGCCTACTCCGAAACAGCGTCCGAGAAACCCGCAAATGGTGACTAGCCAGCCCGGATTGCCGGCCGTCCGCACAGAGGAAGAAGAGGATGGCGGCAAGATGTCTCTCTTCGAGCATCTGGCTGACCTGCGAAAACGCCTGATTTACTCCGCCATTGCCATCGGCGTGGGCTTTCTCATCGGATTCGCAGTTTCCAAGTCCGTCATCAACATCGTGATGCAACCGATGGTGCTCGCGCTAAAGGCAGCGCATTTTCCTCCTAAGCTGATTTACACCGCGCCTGCGGGCCCGATCAATTTGCTGATCGCTCTTGGATTTTATTTGGGCATCGTCATCGCCCTGCCGGTTGTGCTCTACCAAATTTGGCTTTTCATTGCGCCCGGTTTGTACAAACACGAACGCAAGGCTGTCGCGTCTTTCATCTTGTCCTCGATTTTTCTCTTTCTCGCCGGAATTGCTTTTGGCTACTTCCTTCTGCTTCCCTACGTCTTGAAGTTTCTGATTGGATTTGAAGGTTCGCTCCCGCTGCAGCCCATGATTGACATCAACGAGTATTTCGATCTCATCCTGATTGTCATGGTGGGTCTCGGAGCGATTTTCGAGCTGCCAGTGCTGATTTTTGTTCTCTCGATGTTTGGGATCGTTACTCCGCAGTGGCTCTGGAAAAATATCCGCTACGCGATTCTGATCATCACCATTCTCGCGGCAATCGTCACGCCCACTCCGGACGCCACAACGATGCTCGTTTTCATGTCGCCGATGATAGGGTTGTACTTCCTGGGCATCGGTGTTTCGTATATGGTCGTGCGCAGCAAGCGCAAGCGCGAGATGGCTCGGGAAGGAGCCCACTAGAATGTCGAATCTTCGTGTTTGGATCATCTTGGCTGCGCTGGCGTGCGCTGCGGGCTGTGGAGGAAGCGGAACGCAGGCCACCGTTTCGGCGAACACCGCCACTGCTCCAGTTACTCTGGATGCGCAGGATCAAGCTCCGCCGCCTCAGCAAACCGGCGGATTCGACGGTTCGCGCGCTTATGACTTCACGGCCAAGCTCGTCAGCTTCGGCCCGCGCCCGTCCGGCTCAGACGCCATCAAACAAACGCAGAATTACATTTATTCCCAATTGCATGCCGATGGCTGCCAGATTGCCGAGGATAGCTTTAACGCTCAGACCCCTATCGGTGCCGTTCCCATGAAAAACATCATCGCCAAAGTTCCGGGAACAAAAAAAGGAATCATTCTTCTGCTGACTCATTACGATACGGTTCGAACCGTTCCAAACTTCGTCGGGGCGGAAGACGGTGGCTCATCCACCGGATTGATGCTGGAGTTGGTGAGCCTTCTTTGCCGTGAAAAACCGCAGCTTTCCATCTGGATGGCCTTTCTCGATGGCGAAGAAGCGATGGTCGACTGGAATACGAACAACGACCACACTTACGGCAGCCGCGAGCTCGTTGCAAGGCTCGAGCTCAGCGGCGAGCTGGAGAGTGTGAAGGCCGTGATCTTGGAGGACATGATCGGCCAAAAAGGCCTCACCATGAAGAAAGAAAGCAGCTCCACGCCGTGGCTCGTTGACCTGATCTGGTCAACGGCCGCCAAACTCGGCTATCAAAATATCTTCGTTTCGCAGTCCACGAGCGTTTCCGATGACCATGACCCGTTCCTCGAACAGAAGGTTCCCGCCGTGGACCTGATCGATTTGGACGATTACATCTCAGAAGGCTACTGGCACACCCCGCAGGACACGATGGACAAAATAAGCGCGAAGAATCTCGCAATCGTGGGTCACGTAACTCTGGCCAGCGTCGACGCCCTCGAAAAGAAATTCTCGCAGTGAATATCATTCAAGTAAAAACCGCATCGGGACGTTACGATGTGGTGTACGCTCGCGGCGCGCTCAGCCGCCTTGGCTCTGCGGTGAAGGGCCTGCACGATGCGGGGGGCCTCTTCGTATTGTCCTCGCCACGCGTTTGGAAATTCTGGGGCAGGGAAGTCGCGCGTAATCTGCGCAGTTTGCCGCACGACATAATTCTTTTCGACGACCGCGAATCCGCCAAGCGGCTTGCAACAGTCGAGACAATTTGCCGCAAACTTACCCGCGCTGGCGCTGATCGTCGCTCGCTCATTATCGCCGTAGGCGGAGGAGTCGTCGGCGACGTTGCCGGTTTCGTCGCGGCGAGCTATTTACGCGGAGTACGCATCCTGCATGTTCCGACCACGCTTGTCGCGCAAGTCGATAGCGCCATCGGCGGCAAAACCGGAGTGGATCTGCCGGAAGGCAAGAACCTTGTTGGTGCGTTTTATCCACCAGAGATGGTCATCGCTGATCCCTCGACTTTGCACACCTTGCCCGCACGACAGTTTCGTTCCGGCTTCTACGAAGTGATCAAATACGCCGTGATCGGCGATGCCGACCTTTTTGACTTTCTTGAGAGTGAAATGGACACGCTCTTGAAATTGGATATGCGCGCATTGGAATGGGTGATTGCGCGCTGTGCGCGACAAAAAGCTCGTATTGTCAGCAAGGACGAACGCGAAAGCGGTTTACGCCAGATTTTGAATTTTGGGCATACAATCGGCCACGCTCTCGAAACTCTCACGGGCTATAAACGCTTTCTCCACGGCGAGGCAGTTGGCTGGGGCATGCTCGCGGCCACGGAAATCGCAGCTGCCACGAGCCGGCTCTCAGAGCGCGATGCAAACCGCATCGCGTCTCTCGTCGTGAGTTGCGGTGCGCTTCCTGCGTTCCCGCGCATCTCTTCGCACGCCCTTCTGAAAACCATTTCCCGCGATAAAAAATCGCGCAGTGGCCGTGTCGGATGGGTTCTGCCGCGAAAAATTGGCGCTGCGGAAATTGGCGCATCTGTGCCGGACAAAGTAATCTCGCGCGTTTGGCGCGACTTGCCGGGAACTTGCAACCGGGCGCGCAAGAGGAACTGATGGTTCGCGCGATCGGCGAGAGTCGTGCACCACATCGGAATCCTTTACCCGGAACGCGTCCCGAAGGCTCGCGCGATGAGCGCGAAGCGGGCTTGCGAGTCCGCGAAATGTTCGGCTGCATCGCGCCGCGCTACGATTTCCTGAACCACTTTCTCTCGGCTTCGTTTGACAAGCTCTGGCGCAAGCGAACCGCCCGCCGTTTCTCCGCAATTTTGCAGAATCCGGACGCTCGCGTGCTCGACTTATGCTGCGGAACCGGCGACCTCGTCTTTGCCTTCGCCGCGGAGAATCGCAAAATCCGCGCTGCTGGCCCGCAGTTGATTGGCGCTGACTTTGCGCTTCCTATGCTCAAATTGGCGCGGCAGAAAAACGCAGCAGTGCCGTCGAAAATCACGTTCCTGGCAGCAGACGCTCTCGCGCTGCCCTTTCCCGATGTAAGTTTCGATTTGATCTCCGCCGCTTTCGGCTTTCGCAATCTCGCGAGTTACCAGTCGGGCCTCCGCGAAATGCTCCGACTCCTCCGTCCGGGTGGTGCGTTGGCCATTCTTGAATTTTGCGAACCGAAAAGCGGTCCGCTCGCCGCGCTATTCCGATTCTACTTCACGCGCATTCTGCCTGTTCTTGGCGGCGCAATTTCTGGAAACAAAGAAGCCTATTCCTATCTGCCCGGCTCGGTGGAAAAGTTTCCTTCTCCGGAGATTCTCAAGGATTGGATGGAGCAGGCTGGCTTTCGCGACGTGAAATACGAATGCTGGACATTCGGAGCGGTCGCGCTGCACACCGCAACACGTTGAGCTTCAGTTTTCCAGACCCAGCGCTCGAATTTTGTGCAGTAGAGTCTTATACGAGACGCCGAGCTTTTCCGCCGCGCGTGATTTGTTCCATTTCGCTTCGCGCAGCGCTGTATCAATTTTGAATCTTTCCACGTGGTTCACCGCTCGCTGGGCTACGTCATCCAGCGAGCCGTCCCACAAGAATTCCGCATTCAGCATTCCCGCGGGCATATCTTTCGCAGACGGTCGCGGCGAAGGCAATTGCAACGCCGCCGCACCGATTTCCTCGCCGTCCGCGAGAATCGCCGCTCGCTCGATCGCGTTTTGTAACTCGCGCACGTTCCCGGGCCATTCATAGCTGCGAAGCCGCGCGAGCGAATCCTCGCTGAACCGCAGCGCCGGCTTGCGAAATTCCCGCCGGAATCGCTCCAGAAAATGTTCAGCAAGCAGCGACACGTCGTCGCCGCGCTCGCGCAACGGCGGAATCGTCACCGGAATGGAAGCGATGCGAAAGTAGAGGTCTTCGCGAAAAGCTTTCTGCTCCACGGCGGCCTGCAAATTTTTGTTGGTCGCCACAATGAAGCGCACATCCACATCAATCGACTGGGTGCCGCCTACGCGTTCGAATCGCCGCTCCTCCAGCACGCGCAGCAGCTTTGCCTGAATCGCCAGAGGAAGCTCGCCGATTTCGTCCAGAAAAATTGTCCCGCGGTGCGCCAATTCGAGTTTACCGATTTTGCGCGCGCCCGCGCCGGTATAAGCCCCGCGCTCGTGTCCGAAGAGCTCGTTTTCCACCAGGCCTTCCGGGATGGCCGCGCAATTCAGCGCCACGAATGGATTTCCCTGCCGTCTGCTCAAATGATGCACTGCGCGGGCAAAAAGCTCTTTGCCCGTGCCGCTTTCGCCCAGCAGCAAAACGGTCGCTTCGGTGGGCGCAACGCGCTGCACAACCTGGCTCGCCGCTTGCATCGACGGATGTTCGCCCACGATTCGCGGAAAGCCGTACCGCTCGGCGTATTCCTCGCGAAGCAACAGATTTTCGCGCAGCAACTCCTGCTGATGCGCCGCCCGCGCCACGAGCAGCTTCAGATGTTCGAGTTCCACCGGCTTTTGAATGAAATCGAACGCGCCGTCTTTCATCGCCGTAACTGCTTCTTCCACTGATCCGTACGCAGTAATCAAAATCACCGGAATCGCTGCGTCAGCGCGCCGCGCTTCGCGCAGCACATCCAATCCAGATGCTCCGGGAAGTTTCAGATCGCTGAGAACCACGAGGTAACGGCGGTTGCGGACTTTCTCGATTGCTGAGGAGCCGTCGGGCGCCTCATCTACGTTGTAGCCGGCCTTCTCCAGCGCCTTGCGCAGCATCGCGCGCAATTCGGCCTTGTCTTCCACCAGCAGAACTGCTTCCATCGGTTCGCGCTACTCTCTGGCCCAGCCGGGGTCGCCGCCCGCCTTGCGCAATTCGTCCTGAAGATCGGAAAGCGCCTGCTCGTCGGCCGCCAATTCTTTCTGTTTCGCATCAATGGCAGCTTGTTTTTTGTCGATGTCGCTGCGGCTGATCGATTGCATCAATGCCTGCGTTGGATTGGTGTAGTACTGCACGTTAAGTTCGCCCAATTCCCGCTGCATCAGGGCAAGATCCTGTTTGTCCTGATCGATTTTGTGGCGCGCGTCCGCGAATTTTTGCCGCCACGCTGCTTCGTCGCCTGCGGCTGCGGGTGTTGCGCCGGACGCGCTGTTGCCCGCCGCTTCTGAAGATGACGACGCCGCGGACTGACCCACTACGGAAACCGCGCTCGACGCCGTCGGAATATTGTCGTTCGTGAAAACCACAGTCGCTTTCGGCGCGGTCTTCTCAGCTGCACGCGCTTTACGTGCAGCCTCCGCGAGCGATTGCGGCTGTGGCGTCGCCGTCGCCTGCGAGGCGGTCTTCGTCGTCGATTGCGAAGTCGTCTGCTTGTCTGATGACTGCGCAGATTGCGATGTTTGTTGCGCCCCGGCCATTGCCGGTATCATCAAAGCCGCCACAATTGCCGCAAACCAGATTTTCTGTCGCATAGCTTTCACCTCGTCACCCCGCTTGGCTATTGCCGCTCCGCAGAACCGAATATCCGCCTTTTTCTCTTTAGGTTAGATTGATTTCCTCGCCTTCGGCAATTGGCCGCCAGGACAGGTCTACCGCAAGGGTAACCATAGGTCGAATTCCGCCCCACCCCCCGTCTGGTTACGCGCCTCGACCCTCCCGCCATGCTGCAACGCGATCTTTTGCACCACCGCCAATCCCAGGCCCGTTCCAGTCGACTTTGTCGTGAAGAAAGGGACGAATATCTTATCGATGTTTCCCGTCGCAATCCCCGGCCCATTATCGCTCACGGTCACGCGTTGCCATTTCTTCCCGCCTTGGACTTCCTCTTTGCCAGTAATCCTCACCTCGCCTGGATGCCCGTTCGATGAAGCCGCCTCCGCCGCATTGCGCGTCAGATTGAGCAGCGCCTGCTTCAGGAGCCCCGCATCCCCGGAAATTTCGACGAAGGCTCCTTCTGTTCGGATAGAAATTCCGCTCACCGCCCCGCCGATTTCCTCCGCTACCTGCTCAACCAGAGCAGCCAGCGCAAAATCCTCCTGCGATAGCTCCATCGGCCGCGCAAACCTCAGAAACTCCGTCACCACATGCGATAGTGATCTCGTCTGCTCGATGATTTTCGCTGCGCATTCTCCGGTTTCATCCGAAGGCGCCTCGTTGTGAATCATCTGCGCGTACCCGGAGATTGTCGCCAGCGCATTTTTGAATTCGTGTGCAATTCCAGCCGACATCTCGCCCAGCACCGCGAGATTTTCCTTCCATCGCATCTGCTTTTGCAGCAGCGCGAGCTCTGTTAAATCGCTCATCAGGCAGAGAGCGCCCGTCAATTTCTGCTCGGCGGGTGCCAGCGGTCCCGCGACAATCGTGTTGCGCACGGAGCGGTAAATCGGCGAAATCGTCACGCCCAGTTTGCGCAGTTCTCCCGCTGGCGTGACGTGCGGCACTTCATCGCGCTGGAATGTCTGTCCATCGCGAAGGCACGCCGCCAGCATTTGCGTCAGCGTCGAATCTCCGCCCAGAATCTCGGCGTACCGCCGGTATTGCAATCCGCGAATTCCCAGGGCTTTCTCAGCCGCGGGATTTGCGGAGCTGATCGTCCCCGTTGCGCTCACCAGCAGCAGTCCTGCAGGCATGTTCCGCGTCACCGCTTCGCTGAGCCGTTCTGTTTCCTGCGCCCGCTCTTTCTCCAGCTGATGCAGCCGCGCCAATTCCTGCTCCTGCTCGCGCAGCCGCTGAATCACGCCCTGCATCGACGCGGTCATAAACGCCGACGGATTCTCCGCATTCACTCGAAATGCCTCATCCGAAGCTTTTGCCGCAGGACGCGGGGCCAGCACGGATCGCCGGAGCACAATGAATGCCCCGACGACCACGAGGAAAATCAGGCAGAGCAGCACTAGCGCGACGCCCATTTCCACATTGAAATGTGCAGTAGCTGGTGCGAATGCGAGGAGGGAAAATGAAAATGCGAACGCCATCTGCGCCTACCGGATCATGAAAAGCGATTGATACCAGATGACCACCGGCGTGCCAAAGAACACCACCAGCAGCGCCGCCGCGCCCAGGAAAGTTCCGAAGGGCAGCTCATAATTCGAGCCTTTCCGCGAAGCAATAATGAAAATTGCCCCAAGAAATGCGCCCAGCAACGAACCAGCAAGTATCGTCAGGATCGTTCTTCGCAAGCCAAGAAACGCTCCCGCCATCAGCATCATTTTCACGTCGCCGAATCCCATCCCCTCGCGTCCGCGCAGCCGGAAATAAGCTTCGCCAACCAGCCAAAGCAGTCCGCCTCCAACCGCAGCGCCGATCACCGCATCTGCGAAGGAGATCACCGGAGCCGGCGGCGGAAAGTCGAACATTCGGTTCGCCAGCCATGCCGCCGTTCCATCATCGGGACGCACAAAAAAGCTGATTGCCAGCGCGATTCCGAGTCCTGTGAAGTTCACCGCATCGGGCAAAATTCGCTCGCGCCAGTCCGTAAAAATCAGCACGACCAAGACCGCCGAAAATGCCGCCCACTTCACTGTCAGTACCGAATTTCCAAACACCATGTAGCAGGCAAGAAAAAGCAGTCCCGTCAGTAGCTCCACCACCGGATAGACGGGCGAAATCCGTACTTTGCAGCTTCGGCATTTGCCGCCAAGAAAAAGATAACTGAGCACTGGAATGTTGTCGTACGCGCGAATCTCTTTTCCGCATTTCGGGCATCGTGACCGGGGCCGCACCACCGATTTTCCCGCGGGCAGCCGGCTGATGCACACGTTCAGGAAGCTGCCAATAATCAGCCCGAACAGGAACACAAAGATCGCAATCATCTGTTCCGGAAGCATCTTTTGACTTTGCCACATTCGCCGGTGCTCCTCAATCTCACCGGCGCATTCCGTGCCCGATGGCTAACTCTCTATCGCCTGTTTTCTTCCATTCGCTGCTCAGTTTTTTGCCCGGTTCCGCCTGTGAGATATATTGGCAGCTTTAATCTTATGGGCTACTTTGAACAGAAAATTCGTCGCTATGAGCACAGGCGCTGGTCCGCTGAGCCAAATCGCCGCTCGCTTCCTTTTGCCTGGGGACTCGAACACATCGGCGGTCGCGCCGATGAGCCGGAGCCGCGCGCTTTCTTGCGTCATTTCGTCCAGCAGACGCTCGCCGCCAGCGACGCCTGGTTCGCCTGCGAAGCGCCGCGCGATTATGAACTACGATCCCCGACGGCCAGCGGCGCGCCATGGAGCGATGAATTGGAATTCACCAGCAGCATTCATTCCTCGTGGCCCGAAAATAATCGTGTCCACGCGCGCCTGTTTCCGGCGAACTCGCGCGGCAGCGGCCCCGCCGTTGTCGTCCTGCCTCAATGGAACGCGGATTATTCCGCGCATGTCGACATTTGCCGTTGGCTGAATCGCCTCGGAATTTCCGCGCTCCGCCTCAGCCTGCCCTATCACGATAAACGCGCCATTCCCGGCCATCCTCGCGCTGACCATATCGTCGGCCCCAATATCGGCCTCACTCTTCAGGCCAATCGCCAGGCTGTCTGCGACGCACGCTGTTGCTTGCGCTGGCTCGAAATGCGCGGCTACGGCCCGCTTGGAATTCTGGGCTCGAGCCTCGGCTCCTGCATTTCCTGCATTACCGCTTCTCATGAGCCGCTCATTCGCGCCGCTGCACTGCTGCACGTCTCCAGCTATTTTGGAGATGTTGTCGCCAACGGCCTCACTACCATCCACGTCTGGGAATCGATGCGTCCGAAAATTTCTGAAGAAGAGATTCGCCTTTACTGGTCGCCCATCAGTCCCATGCCTTACATTTCCAAATTGCGCGGCACAGGCCAAAAAATCCTCGCCATCAGCGCGCGTTACGATCCAACTTTCCCGGACGAATTTTCCGATGACTTTTTCGCCGCCATTCGCGGCAATGAAGTCGATTGCCAGCCTCTGCGCCTTCCGTGCGGACACTACTCCCTCGGCGAGGCGCCCTTCAAATGGATTGTGGGCTGGCGTTTCGGAAAATTCCTGCAGCGCGCGTTGCGTTAGATTTCTGTGGGTTAATCCTATGCCAAATCGAGGAGGAAATCGGGACGCGAGTTCTAATGGACGATTTTCTGAAATTCGCCCCGTATCACTACTTTGGCCACAGCCTCAATATCCGTCGCCAGCACGCGGTCTTTTTCGACTACCGGCGACACTGATCGCACCAGCTCATACGCTCTGCGCGCTTCTGTTCCCGTCTGCAACGGCGCCTGAAAATCGATTCCTTGCGTGGCGGCCAGCAGCTCAATCGAAATCACGTTGCACAGTGCATCCAGCATCCGTCTCAATCGCCTCGCCGCGCTCATGCCCATCGACACGTAATCTTCCTGATCCCCTGAAGTCGGAATCGAATCCACCGAATGCGGCGTCGCCAGCGCCTTCATTTCGCTCACCAGACTCGCCGCCACCACTTGCGCGATCATGAATCCGGAATTCAGTCCCGGATCCGGTGTCAGAAATGCCGGCAGGCCGCTCGTATGCGGATTCGTCATATGCTCGATGCGCCGCTCGCAGATTCCGGCGAGCGTTGCCAGCGCAATCGCTGTTTGGTCCGCTGACATCGCCAGCGGCTGTCCATGAAAATTCCCGCCGCTAATCACTTCTCCCGAGTCGCTGAACACCAGCGGATTATCCGTCGCGCTGTTCAACTCGATGGAAAGTGTCGTGCGTACCTGCGAAAGCGAATCGCGCACCGCCCCATGCACCTGCGGAGTGCATCGCAAACTGTACGCATCCTGCACGCGCGGATCTACCTCCGGCGAGCGATGAGATTCGCGAATCTCGCTTCCGCGATTCAGTCGCGTCAGGTTGCGCGCCGTCACCGCGTGGCCCGGATAAGGCCGAATGCGCGAAATTCTTTCATCGAACGGCGCAGGACTTCCGCGCAGCGCATCCAGCGAGAGCGCTGCCGCTACGTCCGCCGAATCCACCAGCATCTCCGCTTCGCGTACCGCCAGCGAAATCAGCGCCAGCATTCCCTGCGTGCCATTCAACAGCCCGAGGCCCTCTTTCGCTTCCAATTTCAGCGGAGCAATTCCCGCTTGCCGCATCGCATCTGCGCCAGAAATTCGCGCGCCCTTGTAAAACGCTTCGCCCTCTCCAATCGCCACGAGCGCCAGATGCGCCAGCGGCGCCAAATCTCCCGAAGCGCCCACCGATCCCTGCGAAGGAATCACCGGAAGAACTCCGCGCTCCAGCATCGCCAGCAGCGTCTCCACAACCACCGGCCGCACGCCGCTGAATCCCTTCGCCAGCGTATTCGCCCGCAGCAGAAGCATCGCGCGCGTTTCATCCTCGCCAAGCGCCGCGCCCACTCCGCACGCATGGCTCCGCACCAAATTGAATTGCAACTCGCTTACTTGGTCGCGATGAATCCGCACCGACGCCAGCGCGCCAAACCCTGTATTCACGCCATAAACCGCTACCTCGCCCGCGCCTAACTTTTCGACCAGCGCCCGTGAAGCCTCCATCCGCTCGCGCGCGTGCGGTGCAAGCGTGACGTCGAATCCTTCGTAAACAATTTGATAAACCTGCCCCAGCGTCAAATCATTCCCGGTCAGCGCGATGCTTTTCTTGCTCATCAATATGCGCCTCTCGCCGCTCCCGCGTTCGCTGCAAGCGTCAAAGGAAAATATTTTCTGTATTTCTCCGGCAAGCTCTTTGGCCGTCCTTTACTGTCGCAAATCACGTGCAGCGTTTCTCCCGTCGCAATTACCGCGTCGGCGCCTTGTTTGAACACTTCGTATCCAAACGTAATCGTCCGCTTCCGCGATTCCGCAACATGCGTGCGAATCCGGATCACATCATCGAAACGCGCCGGCTGCTTGTACGTGCAGCTTGCCTTCGCTACAACTACAAAACTGTCGTCTTCGATTTCCATTTGTTTGTAGCTGAATCCCAATTGCCGCATCAGCTCCACACGCGCCACTTCAAACCACACGAAGAAATTCGCGTAATACACTACGCCCATCTGGTCCGTTTCCGCATACCGCACTCGCACCGTCGTCTCGCCGCTGGCGGGCATATCTGTGATTGCAAACTCCTGAACAAAGAGGGGAAGTGTAACAGAATCCCGTGGCCTTTCCGCTCACGTCCTATCGCGGTGTTGTGCCTATCGCAACTAATGACGTTACGATTTCGCAGCGCCATTTGTCGGTCAACGGCTTTCAACTGTCAACTATCGACTATCAATTGCTTTTCTGCCACTTCGGCGCGTGCTTCTCAAGGAACGCCGAAAGCCCCTCGCGAAAATCCGCTGTTCTGCGAATTTCCGCACTTTCGCGAATCGCGATTTCCAAATCGCGCTGGATCTCTTTTTCGTTCCAGCGCAGAATCAGCCGCTTGGTCATCTTTAAGCTCGTCGGACTCAGCGCCGCGAGCGCCTGAGCCAATTCGCGCGCCCGGGTCATCAATTTGTCCGCGGCCACAATTTCCGTCACCAATCCCAAACGGTGTGCTTCCGCCGCATCAAAACTCTTCCCCGTTAGCAACAGTTCACGCGTGATTTTCTCTCCTACTTGGCGCAGCAGAAATACCGAAACCACAGCAGGCAAAAATCCAATTCGTGCTTCCGTGTACCCGAACTTCGCCTCCGGCACAGCCAGCGTGAAATCCGCAAGAGTCGCCAGTCCTGTCCCGCCCGCAATCGCTGGCCCATTCACCGCCGCAATCAGCGGCTTCGGAAAACTGTACACGCGATAAAACATCTTCCCCATGCGCTCCGCGTCCGCCGCGTGCTGCTCTGGCGTTTGCGTGGACAAATTCCGCAGCGCCTCCAAATCCATTCCCGCGCAGAACGCGCTTCCCGCTCCTGTCAAAATCACGACGCGCACCGCACTCTTTTCCGCTTCGTCCAACACGCCTAGCAAATCGCCGATCATCTCCGGAGAAATCGCGTTACGCTTCTCCGGACGCGCGAGCGTAATCGTCCCAATTTCTCCCTCGATCGCGAATTGCAATGTGCTATAGCCCATCTCTAGTTCTCAGTTCGGTTTCGGCGCGTTCACCTCGCGCCCGTACGTTCTTCGAATTTCTCCTGTAATCGCGCACGCCATCGCCAGCGATTTCGTATCCACACCTGTTGAAACGCCGCGCGCCGCCAGCGTCGTCAGTACGGTCTCCGTCGGAATATTCCCCACCAGCTCGTCCCCCGCGAATGGACATCCGCCGAGCCCCGTCAGCGCGCCGTCAAATCTTCTGCATCCCGCCTTGAACGCGGCCAGCACTTTTTCCGCTGCTCCATCGGGACGGCTGTGCAGGTGCACTCCAAGTTCCACTCCATCCGCGCAATTTTTCACCGCATTGAAAAGCGCCGCCACATCCTGCGGTGATGCCGTTCCCACCGTGTCCGCCAGCGAAACCGTGCGCACGCCAATTTCTTTCAGCCATACCAGTGCGTCTTCCACGATTTCCGGCCCCCACGGCTCGTCATACGGATTTCCAAACGCCATCGAAATGTAAACCACCAACCCGCGCTTCGCGCTCGTCGTTTCTTTTTGTAGCGTTTCCACCAGCACACGCGACTCCGCGCGCGTCATGTTCGCATTCGCTCGCCGAAAATAAGCGGAAATGGAATACGGATAACCGACTGTCGTTACGCCGGCCGTCGCCAGTGCGCGCTTCAATCCCTGCTCGTTCACCACAATTCCAATGACTTCCGGCCCTGACTTGTCCGCCGGGAAACGCTCCGTCAGCCCCGCCATCACTTCTTCGCTGTCCGCCATCTGCGGAACGTGCTTCGGCGAAACGAAGCTCACCGCATCCAGATGCCGGAATCCGAGTGACACAAGCTGCGCCAGGTAAACAATCTTTGTCTGCGTAGGAATAATCTGCGGCAATCCCTGCCACGCATCCCGCGGACATTCGATGATCGTTACGGAATTCTCAGGCCCGGCGGTCACGTCTGCAAAACCCCAGTCCTGAACTCGGCAACGTCCGGATTCAAACTTGCCGCCGCCAGCGCCTCAATAATCGCTCCGCGAGTCTCCGCCGGATCGATAATCGCGTCCACCCAAAGCCGAGCTGCTGCATAACGCGCATCGCTCTGCTTTTCATATGTCGCGCGCGTCGACTCAAACAATTCCTTTTTTTCTTTTTCCGTCAGTTTCTTGCCGCTGCGTTCCATCTGCTTGATTTTGATTTCCACCAGCGTTCCTGCCGCCGATTCGCCGCCCATCACCGCATAACGCGCCGTCGGCCACGCAAAAATAAATCGCGGATCATATGCTTTTCCGCACATCGCATAGTGCCCGGCGCCAAAACTTCCGCCGCAAATCACCGCAATTTTTGGCACCACACTGTTCGCCACGGCATTCACCATTTTCGCGCCGGCACGAATAATTCCGCTCCACTCTGCTTCTTTTCCGACCATGAATCCGTTCACATCGTGCAAGAAAATGAGCGGAATCAAATTCTGATTGCAATCCAGAATAAATCGCGCCGCTTTGTCCGCCGCTTCCGTATAAATCACTCCGCCGAATTCCATGCGACGTTCGCCCGTGCCTGCTGCGGCGATCTGCACGTGTTTTTTCTGATTCGCCACAATTCCCACCGCCCATCCGCCGATTCGCGCAAATCCGCACACGACCGTTTGCCCGTACTCCGCGCGATACTCTTCCCATTTGCTTCCATCGACAATCCGTGCAATCACTTCGCGCATGTCGTACTGCTTCGCCGCATCGCTGGAAAAAATTCCGTAAATCTCATCCGCTGAATACTTCGGCGCCTCCGCTTTCTGATGATCGAAAGGCGCTGCCGCGCGATGACCGATCTTGTCGACGAGAGCGCGAATTCTCGCAATGCAGTCCTCGTCGCTCGCTTCGCGAAAATCCACGGTGCCGCTGATCTGCGCGTGCATTTTCGCGCCGCCCAGTTCCTCCGCTGAATTTTTCTGTCCAATCGCCGCCTGCACCAGCGCCGGACCCGCCAAAAAAAGCCCGCTGCCCTCGGTCATCAAAATGTGATCGCACATCACCGGCAAATACGCGCCTCCCGCCACGCACATGCCCATAATCGCAGTCACCTGCGGGATTCCCATTGCCGACATCACCGCGTTATTACGAAAAACGCGCCCGAAATCGTCTGTATCCGGAAACACGTCTTCCTGCAGCGGCAAAAAAACGCCCGCGGAATCCACCAGGTAAATTGTCGGAATGCGGTTGTCGATGGAAATATTCTGCGCGCGAATCACTTTTTTCGCGGTCATCGGAAAAAACGCGCCCGCTTTCACCGTCGCGTCGTTCGCGATAATCATCGTTTGCCGGCCTGCAACGCGCCCGAGCCCCGTGATGGTTCCCGCGGCCGGCGCGCCTCCCCATTCTTCATACATCTCAAACGCGGCGTAGAGTCCCAGCTCGAAAAATGTCGTCCCGGGATCAATCAGCTTCGCTATCCGTTCGCGCGCCGTCAGCCGGTTTTTCTTGTGCTGCGACTCAATGGCCTTCGCGCCGCCGCCTTGGCGGATGTGCTCTTCCTGATTCTTGATTTCCGTCAGGCGCTCAACCATCGCGCGGCGGTTCTTCTGGAATTCTGTAGAGTCTTTTTTGATTTGCGTTTCAATCAGCGAATTGCTCAACGCGAGTCCTCGCAAAAGGACGCCTTTTTCCATGCGCCCGAAACTCCGCATTGTATCAGTAACGGCATTGACGTGCCTGCCGCCATCTGTATAATTTTCAAAGCCGCAATTCGTTAGCGGCGAAATTCCTCTGGGAGGCGCCTATGTTGATGCCGATTTCCACGCGGGTGAAGCGCGCCTCAACTGCAGTTTTTTAGCTCATCGTCCCGCTTCTTTCCGCGATCTCCATTCCTTGATTATTTAACGCTCGTGTTTTGCGCGGATGACACTTGGAAAAATTGAAGCTGGCCGCTCGGCGGCCCTATGGAGGAAATTCAAGCATGGAATTCATCGATTTGAATCTGGCACGAAAGTTTGAATTGACGGAAGCGCGCATTGGTGAATCGCTTGTTCATTCGATGCAAAAACGCATGCCACAGGCTGGGGCTGCGTCCATTCATGTCGCAGGCGGAATCGCGACATTCACTGGCATTGACTCGCCAATTTCGCAAGTCATCGGCGCTGGCCTCGACGCAAGCATTGCTGAAACAGAACTCGATCGCTTGGAGGACTTCTTCAGAACGCGCGGCGCTCCCGCGATTCTGGAGCTTTCCAGTTTTGCTTCTCCTTCCTTTTTGGAAATGCTCAACCGCCGCGGCTACACCGTCGTCGAATTCTCGCATGTGATGTGGCGCAAGTGCGAGCACGGCAAGAAATTTGCGCCCGCGTCTTCCGGCATCGCAATCCGTGAACTCGCTGCGAATCTCCGTCCCGAAGAAGCCAAGCTCTACACCGAAGTCGTCTCCAAGGGTTTTGCCGAATTGTTGCCGGTCACTCAGGAGTTGCTCGATGTAGTCGAGGGATTTTGCTACGACCCGCAGGGCCGCTGTTTTCTCGCGTCGATGGATGGCCATCCCGCAGGAGGCGGCGCAGCCGCGCTCTTCGATGGCGTCGGCACACTTGGCGGCGCAAGCGTGCTTCCTCAATTTCGCCGCCGCGGAATCCACGCTGCACTGATGGTTGCGCGAATGAGTTGGCTCGCCTCGCAACAATGCGAATGGTTTTTGTCGGTCGCGCATCCCGGGAGCGCCTCGCAACGCAACATGGAGCGTTTCGGCTTTCGGCTCGCTTACGCGCGAATGAAAGTCATTCGTAAATGGGAGTGATTTGGATAATCCGGAGTCGTGGAGCGTTAATTCCAAAAAAGATCGACGCTGAAGTGTGCGCCGATTCTCAAGCGCTTTGCCTGGCGGCAAATCGCTTGCGAATAAATTCCACAATATCCTGTGTCGAGGTGCCGGGCAGAAACACTTCCGCGATGCCGGCCTGCTTCAATCCGGGAATATCCGCTTCGGGAATGATTCCGCCGATCAGCACCGTGACGTCATTCATTCCTTTTTCGCGCAGCAATTCCATCAGTCGCGGGCACAGTGCGTTGTGTGCGCCGGACAAAATCGAAAGCCCGATAACGTCTACATCTTCCTGCACCGCCGCCGACGCGATCATTTCCGGGGTCTGGCGCAGCCCCGTGTAAATCACTTCCATGCCCGCATCGCGCAGCGCCCGCGCAATCACTTTTGCGCCGCGGTCGTGCCCGTCCAATCCAGGCTTTGCAATCAGCACGCGGATTTTCTTTTCAGCCATTTATTTTATTTTCAGCGCTAATAAGAATACTTCATATCGCCGCGCCTGTGTAGTTCCGCACGCTCGTCAGGCCGAAGCCAGAGACGCTTTTCGTTGCTGGTGATACTGCGCGAGCTGCGCGTTCGCGCTCACGACAGTTTCGAGTTCATCGGCTACGCGCGCAAGATCCTTTGCAGGAATTACAGCGTACATTTGGCCTTCGTCCAGTCCCGTGTACACGCGGTTCCCAATGCAGCCGGAACTGACGACGGACCCATGGGCCATTGCCGCCGGAAGCGCCATGCAAGTTGGCCGCCCAAGGATCGGAAGCGCTGCCACGCAGCCCGCGCGCATCGCCGCTTCGTGCAGCAGCATGGTCTGCGATGCTGATCCCGTGAAAATCACGACGTCCGGCTCCAGTGGCGTCTCCGCGAGCGGCGCATAGACAATCGCGCGAGGCTGTTTCTCCAGCCGCGGAATGTCCGGCACTTCTTCCATTTTGACGTAGCCGATCTGGGCCATCAGGCCGAGCGTTTTCTCGAGTTCTTTTGCGCGCTCCGGCGGCAGGGAAATGCCGTGCGTGTAACTTCCGATGGGGCAGTTGTAGTGATCCTGCGGAACAGTGTAGAAAATTTTCCCCGCCGCGGCCAATCTCCAGAAGCTGCATCCGGAAGGCTCGGTGCCTGCGAATTTTTCAATTCCTGTTGGTTCCGCATCCAAGAACTTCACGGCGACCGGCCGCTTCTGTCCGCCAAGCGCCTTCGCAAGTGTTGCTTCTATTCCCTTGTAATCCATCCTCTTCTCCCGAATTTTGAACCTTTCACTTCAAGGATAGCGCACTTCACTTTTGCAGGCTGCTCAGAAAAGTTTCTAGCACAGAATCGAACTGATCCGCATCATCGATAAAGAGAGCGTGTCCCGCGCCATCGAAAACCTCCACCCGCGAGCCTTTTACGCTTTGCTGCATTTCTGCGCGGGCGGCCGGCGGCATATACGGAGCATCGGCGTAACAAAACAACGCTGGCTTATCGATTTTCGCTGCCGTTGCGCGATAGTCCGCCGCATATTTTCCGACCAGCAGCGCCACCGCGTCGCTGGTCGGCGTGCGCATGCACGCAGCGATAACGCGATTCAAGTAATCGGCCGGCTGCGGCTTCCTGAAGCACAAATTGCGAACGAACGCGTCTGTATTTTTCTGCCTATCCGCCAGAATTTGGGCGATGAATCGCAAGTCAGCGGTGCCTTCGCCGGGAGCGAGGCCGCCGAAGTTGTCGTCCACGAAGATGAGTCCGGCGATTCCGTTGGTTCCGAACTGATCGACGTAAGCGGCGAGTTCCGTTACGGCCATGGACCATCCGACCAGCACGACTGGCGGGAGATGAAGCTGATCGACCACGGCTTTGATGTCGCGCGCCCGTACCGCAGGATACAATCCTTCACTCGTTATCGTCGATTCGCCCTGCGAACGAGGATCCATCGCCACCACGCGATAATTTTTCGAGAAATAGTCGATCTGCTTCTGTCAAATCCACGCCGGCATCGTCCAGCCCGGGATGAAAAGAATCGAGGGCTGCGATCGCAAGTCGCTGACAGAAACTTGGCCATTCGTCATTGCTACTAGAGGCAGTGTCCCACCCACTTGAAAAGTGCCGACCGTTCGCGGCGTGCCCGCTTCGAGGTAATGAATTTTCACGCCGTCCGCAGTTTTAACGAAGCCGCTCTTGGTGCTGGAAGCGCGAGACGAACCCGCCAGCGCTCCGACAGTCAACAGAGCGACGGCAATTCCAGCAGCAAGGTTTTTCCGTCTCATCTTTTCTTCCTCATCGTCGAAATTCGACACCGCCTCTTGACCATTTGCCCTAATGAGCCGCCGCTGGCGGGATATGACGCAGTGCTTTTCCGGCGAGGACGCCGGTGTATTTGCCGTCGTTCACTGCGAGCGTGCCGTTGATGAAAATGTACTCCATGCCGACAGATAAAATTTCCGGATGCTCATACGTTGCTTTGTCAGCGACGGTTTTTGGATCGAATGCGATCACATCGGCGATGTTTCCTTCACGCAGTACGCCGCGATCTCTCAGCCCCAGCAATTCCGCAGGTAATTCCGTGCTCACGTGAACCATGAAGGGAAGCGTGATCAATTTCTTCTGATAGACGTAGAGGCACAGCTTGCGGGGGAAATTTCCGTAGAGGCGCGGATGGCCCGGCGAGCCATCGGAATCGGTCATGACCCACGGCTGGCGCATGAAATTGTCCACGTCCTGTTCGCTCATGTTAAACGAAATCACGCCAAGCTCGTCCCAGGTTTTATCTTTCGAGCACTCCTGCAAAATCGCGAGCGCGGTTTCAGGGGCGGGCATTTTTCGAGCCGCGGCGACCTGCGCCAAAGTTTTTGCGTAGAGTTCCGGCATGTGTTGCGACGTGAAGAGCAGAGTATTCGCGCCGCCACGCCGTTTTATGTTTTCCGTTATGGCTGCGAGAAGCTTTTCGCGCTGCGCGGGATCGTTGAGGCGGACCGAAATTTTCTGCTGCCCGCCTTCATGCGCCCACGGAGGCAGCAGCGATGCGGGAAGGCTCGTGCCTGAACCGGTGTAGGGATACTGCGCTGCCGTCACATTTTGCCCGGCCGCGCGCGCGGCATTTATTTTCGCGATGGCTTGCACGCTTTTTCCCCACACTTCCGGGCCGAGCGCCTTGATGTGCGAAATGTGAACTGGAATATGGGCCTCGCGACCGATTTCGAGCGTTTCGTCAATCGCGCCGAGCAGTCCGATGGAATACGAATCTTCATCGCGCATGTGCGTGTCGTAGAATCCGCCGTATTGCGCGGCGACTTTCGAAAGCTCGATCACTTCGGGCGTTTTCGAAAAACTCTGCGGCGCATAAAAAAGCCCGGTGGAAAAGCCGAACGCGCCGCCCTCCATCGCTTTGCGGACGTAGGCGCGCTCCTGGTCGAGCTGCGCGGGTGTAGGATCCGCATCCGCCATGCCCATCACGGCGCGGCGGATGGTGCCGAAGCCGGTGAGAATTGCAACGTTGGTTCCGATTCCTTGCCGCTGATATTTGTCGAGCACAGCAGCGACATCGATAGGCCCTCCGCCATCGTTGCCGACGACGACCGTGGTGACGCCCTGCATGATGTAGTTGAGATTGTTGCGGCGAACGGGATCGTTCAGATAGCCGTCCGCGTGCGTGTGCGGATCAATGAAGCCGGGACAAATGATGAGTCCTTTGGCGGAAAAAGTTTGTTTCGCGTGGATGTGAGCGCGGGCGGCATTGCCGATGAAGGCGATACGGTCGGCGCGAATGCCCACGTCGGCGCGGCGCGGTCCGCTGCCGGTGCCGTCGACGATCTGGCCGTCGAGGAGGAGATAATCGAGCTGCTCGGTTTGCGCCGGAGCGGAAGCGAAGGGGATCAGGAACAGAATGGAGATGGTGAGTGCAGCGAAAGCTGCAGCACGGCGAGCATTGAGAGTTACCTGTTTTCGTTTCATGGTTTTAGGGTTGGGATTATCCACCAAATTGCCCAGTTATAGGTCGAATGTTTTCGAGGGGGCCAGTGCGAGGGTGATGTTCGGAAACGGACGAAGTGGCGAAAAAAACCGCGAAAAAACTCGATTAGAGACGACCTCGGCCTTTTGTTTTCAGTGAGTTGGCTCAATTTCTAATTTCCCATAGAAACTCGATTAGAAAATGCAGTGGCGAGTGGCTGGTGACGAGTGGCGAGGAACGGCCAGAAGGGCTTACGCGGGCGAAGCGTCCCGGCCAAGCGCAGGCCGGGGCAGGCGTAAGAGGAAGAAGATGCCGAAGAGGCCCTCTTAGGAAAATACGAAAAGGAGTGTCGATTAGAAACGACGAAAGACGCGTATGTGTGTCGATTAGAAACGGGATCGGGTGCGTGTTTTGTGTAAGTTAGGTTGAATTCTAATTTTTTGAGGGTGTGTCGATTAGAATTCCTGCCACGGCGGGCAAGCTGGAGGCTGGGGGCTGGAGGTTTGAGGCTGGATGGTTCGCGCCCGCCTCGGCGGGCAGGCGCAAGGCGGCGCGAATCGGAAGGCGCTATTTTCTCCATTACTGCACTCAAGTCCCGTCCTTAAAAAGGCGAAAGCCGCCGGAAGGCGGCTCGTGGCGCAGTTTGATTCTGCTTGCGTGCGGATCAATGTATACCATTGAGATAACAGTTTGTCAAGGCGAAAATGGCGGCGGCTAGGCATCCTGACGGGAGATGCGGGATTCGATGCGGCGGTCGGGGACGAGCCAGATGATGGCAACGGCGATGAAGCAAATCCACGAAATCCACGGGCGGACGAAGGCCAGAGGAATCGCCGGGACGTAAATGGCGATGGAGATTTTACCTTTGCGGTCGCTGCCAATGGAGATTGCCAGAGTGGAGGCTTTTCCGTGCAAGGCGAGAAGCGTCCGGACGAGGATGTAGTAGGCGATAGCCGCAAGGAGCAAGACGATTCCGTAGAGCGCGACGGGACAGGAGGCGAAATGATCGTCGCCCATCCAGGCGGTGGTGAACGGAACGAGCGAGAGCCAAAAGAGAAGATGGAGATTGGCCCAGAGCGTCGCGCCGTTGACGCGTTCGACGGCGTGCAGCAGGTGATGATGATTGTTCCAGTAAATGGCGATGAAGACGAAGCTGAGAACGTAGCTGAGGAAAATGGGCGTGACGGGGCGAAGCGCGGCGAGCGAGGCGCCCTGCGGTGGCTTCATCTCGAGGACCATGATGGTGATGATGACGGCGAGGACGCCGTCGCTGAAGGCTTCGAGGCGGTTTTTGGTCATGCAGTCTCCTGCGGCAGATGATACCTGAGAAGCAGCCGCGAGTGGCGAGTGGCAGGGAAAGCTAATCGATCTCACGGGTAAGAAACTGAAAGTTGCGGCGACGCAAGGCGAGCGGCGACTTTCTTGTTTTTTGTGCAGACTTGACAAACAGCCTTGAACTGTTTACTGTACTAGTTGAGTAGCACACCGATGCTCTTTCGAATCCATCCCGACTCTGGGACACCGATTTACGTACAACTGATGGAGCAGGTGATGCACGCCATCGAAACGGGCGCGCTGCGCCCCGGCGAGCAGTTGCCGGCGATCCGCGCGTTGGCGGAAGACACGGTGACAAATCCCAACACTGTGGCGAAGGCGTACCGCGAACTGGAACACGAAGGGGTCATCGAGCTACGGCAGGGTCTGGGCGCCTACGTGCGAGCAGGTGTTTCTTCCGCTCGTGAGGCCGAGGCGATGAAGCAAGCGCATCGGGCGATGGGAGCGGCCGTTGCGGTCATGCGGAAGCTGCGATTATCGGAGGCGTCGATGCGCCGGGTCTTCGAAGCCGAGCTGACGCGCGATCAAGAGGTTCGCGAAGCAGTTTCTTTGAGGAGATAACTTAGTGCATTCGGAACCGGCTGTTATTTCGGCTGAAGGGCTCAGGAAACGGCTGGGCAGCATTGATGCCGTTGCCGGCCTCGACCTCGCGGTGCCCCAAGGATCCATTTGCGGGTTCTTGGGCCGCAACGGCGCTGGAAAGACCACCACGATCAAGATGTTGATGGGCATGACTCGCCCTGACGGCGGCGAGGGGCGAATCTTCGGGGAGCCGATCGACCACGAAGTTGCCAGCGTGCGCATCCGGCAAAAGACCGGCTTCGTCGCCGAGGTTAAGGAGTTCTATCCGTTCTTTACGGTTCAGCAGATGATCGACTTCACCCGCGCCTTTTATCCTCAGTGGCGCAACGACTGGGAACGACGATGCTTGCGAGAATACGAATTGCCGCTCGAGCGGAAGGCAGGAAAACTCTCGAAGGGCATGGGTTCGAAACTGGCGCTGCTTCTGGCCTTCTCCCGCGGAGCCGAGCTGCTGATTCTCGATGAGCCCACCGATGGTCTCGATCCCATTGCGATTGAGGCATTCCTGCAACATGTAGTGGCGCTTGCTGGCGAAGGGCAAACCATTTTCTTTTCCTCTCACCAGTTGCAGGAGGTCGAGCAGGTTTGCGACAGGGTTTGCCTGATTGACCGCGGCAAGGCCGTTCTCGAAACCGATCTCGATGAAGCAAAAACGAGGTTTCGCAAGGTATCGATCACCTTTCCCGATGCCGTTCCCGAGCGCCTCTTCGAGGGAACAGGCGTCGGGCGGCTGAAAGTACGCGGCCGCTCCGCCTCGCTCCTGGTGAACGGCGACGTTGAGGCCGTCGCCGCGCGGGCGCGGCAGGCCGGCGCCACAGAAGTCGATTTCGCACCAGTCAGCCTGAAAGAAATTTTCCTGGAAACAGTGGGAGGAGAGCAATGATTGCCGCAATTTGGAGAAAACACTGGATGGAACTTTGGAAACGCTTGGTTTTCTTCACAGCCGCGGAGCTCCTTGCTGGGATAGCCTCCTCGGTCGAATTAACCGCCTTTCACGGACACGGACCCCGTCAGGCCCACGCTCTTCTCCTTGCTTTTCTCCTCGGTTTTCTCGCTATGTTCTCCGCCATCGCCATCGTAGTATTTCCCGGGCAGCTTGGCGGTACAGGGCTTAACACCACCAGGGGCCTCCATACGCAAACCGGCCCCGACCCGTCACTTCTCTTCACGCTGTCGCTCCCGATTCGAAGGCGCGTTCTATTTCTCTATCGATCTGCCTTTGGATTATTGGCGATAGAAGCCGCGGTAGCCGTCGCGTTGGGAATCGATTGCTTGCTCCTTGCGCACTCAGGCGTGCCATGGCACATGCTTGTACCCGCGCTATGGGTTTTGCCCGCCCTTGCGCCGTTCTATTTTCTGGATAGCTTCTTATTGATGTGGTTCAGTGAGGGGACGATAGTGGTGATACAGGCGCTCGTCGTCGCACTTCTTATCGTCGCGCTGGCATTGCTCTACCGCGTCTACTTCCACGCGGGGAAAATGGCCGGGATTGCTCTGGGACACTTCGCTCCGCTCCTCGGCGTGCTGGCCGCGTGCCTGCTCTCCACGGCTTTTGCTGCAACCACGGTCTGGTGCCTAGATCGGCGGAATTACTGATGCACCCCGAAGCCGAAAAGGAGAAGCGACAACTTCTCCTACCTGAAGATTAGTGCTTGTGTTGAGCGTGGCTAGCTGAAAATAGTAGTTCCTGAGCACGAATTACCGAGCGCGGAATCCTGCACCTACTCGATTCTATTCGCGTCAGCTAAATTCCAACACTTGACAAAATCTCAGATTAGATATATTCCAAATAGTTCATGGATGGCGAGGCGATAAAACGGTCGCTGGAGGAGAGGGGATTGCGGTGCACTCCGCAGCGCTATGCAGTGATGGCGTTTTTGATGGAGCAGAACAGCCATCCTACAGCTGCGGAGACGTTCGAGGCGGTGAATCGCGTCGATCCGCGTTCGTCCCGTGCCACGACCTACAACAATCTGCGAGACTTGGTGAAGGCGGGATTGGTGCGTGAAGTGGCTGTTGAGGGCCGGGCTGCGCGATACGATGCGCAAGGTGTGCGGCATCACCACTTCATTTGCGACCGCTGCGGCGAGGTTGAGGATGTGGACTGGTACGAAGTCCGGAAGCCTGCATCGAGGGCACTTGGCAAGCGGTACGTTCGCGAATGCGAAGTTATTTTTCGCGGGCTTTGCGCGAGGTGTGCAAGGCGGCGCAGTTCCCGGTAAGCGTCACAGCCATTCGCGGGGTTTTTTGTTGGTAGTTCTGTTTGATCGCAATTATTTTGATTATTCCAAGGAGCATGAACAATGGAAAAAGAAGTCACAGCGACAGCGGCATCTGCCGCGAGCAATTCCAGCGAAGCAAAATGTCCGTTCGGTCACGGCGCGCGTGCGCGCAGCAATCGTGACTGGTGGCCGGACCAACTGAATCTGCAGATTCTCAATCAACATGGGCCGCAGTCCAACCCGATGGGCAAAGAGTTCGATTATGCGAAGGAATTCAAAAGCCTCGACCTCAATGCGGTCGTTAAGGATCTGCACGCTTTGATGACAAACTCGCAAGACTGGTGGCCAGCCGATTTCGGCCACTATGGCGGACTGCTGATCCGCATGGCGTGGCATAGTGCAGGCACCTACAGGATCGCTGATGGCCGCGGCGGCGCTGGCGGCGGGCAACAGCGGTTCGCCCCCCTGAATAGCTGGCCCGATAACGCGAACCTCGACAAAGCGCGGCGACTGCTCTGGCCGATTAAGCAGAAGTATGGACGGAAAATCTCATGGGCTGATTTGATGGTTCTCGCAGGCAATGTCGCGATGGAGTCGATGGGATTCAAGACGTTTGGCTTCGGAGGAGGCCGCGCGGATACCTGGGAGCCGGAAGAGCTTTATTGGGGCCCTGAAGGAACCTGGCTGGGCGACGAACGCTACAGCGGCGAACGGCAATTACAGCAGCCTCTCGGCGCAGTGCAGATGGGACTCATTTACGTCAACCCGGAAGGCCCGAATGGCAAACCCGATTACATGGCGGCGGCTCGTGATATTCGCGAGACGTTTGCCCGCATGGCCATGAATGACGAAGAGACCGTGGCGCTGATCGCCGGCGGGCATACATTCGGCAAGACGCACGGCGCGGGCGATCCGTCGTTCCTCGGCCCCGCGCCCGAAGGCGCCCAGATCGAGGATCAAGGGCTCGGCTGGAAAAGCAAATATGGCAAGGGGTTCGGGGGGGACGCAATCACCGGAGGCCCCGAAGTAACCTGGAGCCAGACGCCAACGAAGTGGAGCAATGCCTATTTCGATAATCTCTTCAAATACGAATGGGAATTGACCAAGAGCCCGGCGGGCGCATATCAGTGGAAAGCGAAAAACGCGCCCGCGACGACGCCCGACGCGCACGACCCTTCCAAGAAGCATGTGCCGACGATGTTGACCACCGATCTCTCGCTTCGCTTCGACCCGATCTACGAAAAAATTTCGCGGCGCTTCTATGAGCATCCGGATCAGTTTGCGGACGCATTCGCGAGGGCCTGGTTCAAGCTGACACATCGCGATATGGGTCCGATTACGCGGTATCTTGGGCCGCTGGTACCCAAAGAACAGCTCATTTGGCAGGACCCGATTCCGGCCGTGAATCATCCACTGATTGGCGAAGCGGATGTTGCGGCTCTGAAAACAAAAATTCTTGCGTCAGGACTATCGATTTCGCAATTGGTCTCGACGGCTTGGGCATCGGCATCCACCTTCCGAGGTTCCGACAAGCGCGGCGGTGCGAATGGCGCGCGCATTCGCCTTGCTCCGCAAAAGGATTGGGAAGTGAACAATCCGGCGGAACTCGCAAAAGTGCTGCGCACGCTCGAAGGGATACAAAACGAATTCAACAGCGCACAGACGAACGGCAACAAAGGCAAGAAGGTTTCACTTGCCGACCTGATTGTCCTCGGAGGGTGTGCGGCGATCGAGAAGGCCGCTAAAGACGCGGGGATTGACGTGAAAGTTCCTTTCACGGCGGGCCGGATGGATGCGTCACGGGAACAGACGGACGCTGCGTCCTTCGCTCCGCTCGAACCCACGGCGGATGGTTTCCGTAACTATTATCGCGGCACGCAACTTATGGCGCCAGAGGAAGCGTTGGTGGATCGTGCGCAATTACTGAGGCTGACCGCGCCTGAGATGACGGTTCTCGTTGGCGGCCTGCGTGTCCTGGGTGCGAATGCCGGGAATTCCAAACACGGCATATTCACCAAGCAAACCGGAAAGCTGACGAACGACTTTTTCGTCAATCTGCTCGACATGCGCACCGAATGGCAGCCTATGGACTCCACGGGTGTCTATGAGGGACGCGACCGCAAGACTAAAGAGCTGAAGTGGACCGCGACGCGTGTGGATTTGATCTTCGGTTCGCACTCGCAACTGCGCGCGCTTGCGGAAGTCTACGCGTCCAGCGACTCGAAGGAAAAGTTTGTGAAAGACTTCGTGGCTGCGTGGCACAAGGTGATGAATCTCGATCGCTACGATTTGGCGTAACCGCCATCTGCGCAGGCGGCGGCTGGGTTTCGGGATGACAACGTTAGGCAAATGTGACGGCTGCGCGAAGAAGATGCCGCAGAACTTCGTAGAAGGCAGAGAAGCTCGAGGCAAGATTCTTCGCTTCGCTCAGAATGACAACAAGAATTATGTAATGGCGACTTCTTCGTAGGCGGCGGAGACGGCGCGCAGGAGTTCGGGCCGACCATGGTGGACCCCATCCTTCGCAACAACGGCGAAGGATGGGGCACCCGCAAAGGCAAAATGCAGATTCCTCGTCGCGAAGAACGCTCCTCGGAATGACAGAAAAAACGGAAGCAGGCCCTCACCTTCATCGCGCAAACCCGGCGCGCCGGGTTCGGGATGACAGAAAACGTCAGGTGATGGCGACTTCTTCGTAGGCGCCGAAGACGGCGCGCGTGTATGACGTCTAGGTAATCGCAACTTCCTCGTACGCCCCAAACACATCCCTCAAGCAGTCGCAGATTTCGCCGAGGGTGGCGTAGGTTTTGACGGCTTCGTAGATGAAGGGCATGAGGTTTTCGGAGCCTTCGGCGGCTTTGCGAAGAGCGTTCAGGCGGCGGTCGACTTCGGCGGAGGAGCGGTCGGCGCGGAGCTTTGAGAGGCGCGCGGCCTGGCGATGCGCGACGGTTTCGTCGATTTGCAGAATGTCGATGGGCTTTTCTTCGGCGATGAAATCGTTGACGCCGACGATGATTTTTTCCTTGCGGTCAACTTCCACCTGATAGCGATAGGCGGCTTCGGCGATTTCACGTTGAGGATAGGAGCGTTCGATGGCGTCGACCATGCCGCCGAGGGCGTCGATTTTTTCGATGTAGTCCCAGGCGCCGCGCTCGACGTCGTCGGTGAGTTTTTCGACGAAATATGAGCCGCCGAGAGGATCGACGGTGTTGGTGACGCCGCTTTCGTGGGCGATGATTTGCTGGGTGCGGAGCGCGATGGTGGCGGCAAATTCGGTGGGGAGCGCCCAGGCTTCGTCGAGAGAATTCGTGTGGAGAGATTGCGTGCCGCCCATGACCGCGGCGAGGGCTTGCAGCGCGGTGCGGACGACGTTGTTGTAAGGCTGCTGCGCGGTGAGAGAGCAGCCCGCGGTTTGCGTGTGGAAGCGCAGCGCCCAGGAGCGAGGATTTTTTGCACCGAAGCGTTCGCGCATGACCTTGTACCAGATGCGGCGGGCGGCGCGATATTTGGCGATTTCTTCGAAGAAGTCGCTGTGAGCGTTGAAGAAAAATGAAAGGTGGGGCGCGAAATCGTCGACATCGAGACCGCGGCGAATGGCCCAGTCGACGTATTCGATGCCGTCGCGAAGAGTGAAGGCGAGTTCCTGAATGGCAGTGGAACCGGCTTCACGAATGTGGTAGCCGCTGATGGAAATAACGTTGAATTTGGGAGTTTGGCGCGCGCCGAATTCGAACGTGTCGATGACGAGGCGCATCGAAGGGCCGGGCGGGTAAATGTATTCCTTCTGTGCGATGTATTCCTTGAGGATGTCGTTTTGAATTGTGCCGCCGATGGTTTTCCAGTCGGCGCCTTGCTTTTCGGCAACGGCGAGGTACATGGCCCAGACAACAGCGGCGGGAGAATTGATGGTCATCGAAGTGGTGACGTTGGCGAGCGGAATTTGATCGAAGAGGACTTCCATGTCGGCGAGCGAGCTGATGGCGACGCCGCATTTGCCGACTTCGCCTTCGGAGAGAGCGTGGTCAGCGTCGTAGCCCATGAGAGTTGGAAGGTCGAAGGCGACGGAAAGGCCGGTCTGTCCCTGCGAGAGCAAATAGCGGGAGCGCTGGTTGGTGTCTTCGGCGGTGCCGAAGCCAGCGAACTGGCGCATGGTCCAGAGGCGTCCGCGATACATCGTGGGATGAATACCGCGCGTGTAAGGAGGCTGGCCGGGGTAGCCGAGATTTTTTTCAGGCGACCAGTCGGCGAGATCGGCAGGGGTGTAAAGGCGATTGATGGGGAAGTCGGAGATGGTGGTGAATTTTGCGGCGCGTTCGGGAGATTTTGTGAGCGTGGGCTCGAGGACTTTTTGCTGCCATTCGAGTTCGGCGGGAGAGGGCTTGCGGTGCGATTCGGGATCGGCACTTGTGGTGACGGACGACGTGCGATTTTCCTTGGTCATAAATGGCTCCCGAAAACGCAGAAGCGAAAATGTGACGTACATTTCATTGTAGGGCAATGGGCGAAGAGGGACAAGAGCGCACAACATTACGGCAATAGAGCGCAAAACATCGCGCGGATAAAGCGCCCCGATTGACAGCATCGGGGCAGGCGCGAAAGGAGGAAGTACATCACGAATTTGTTATGTCACGGCTGAAGCCGTCACCCCTAAAGGC
>JASHRN010000235.1 GCA_030037335.1 Candidatus Acidiferrales bacterium
GGAATCGGCGGCGGGCACTTTGTCGCGGGCGGGCGAAGGAATCTCGATATCACTTACGTGGTGATGAACAACGATGTGTATGCGCTGACGAAGGGACAGGCGTCGCCGACGATTGCGAAGGGGCAAAAGACGAAATCGATGTCGGAAGCATCCATCATGGACGCGATCAATCCGATTTTGCTTGCGCTTGCGTGCGGGTACACGTTTGTCGCGCGCGGGTACGCGCTGGACACGAAATACCTATCCGAAATTATCGCGCAGGCGATTCAGCATCGTGGCAGTGCACTGGTAGACGTGCTGCAAACTTGCCCCACCTACAACGATCTGCACACCAAGGGATTTTACGCGGGCCAAATCGAAGGCCAGCCGCGACTCTATCGGCTGGACCAAACCGGATACGATCCAATCGTTCACAATCCCGAAGATGCCGTCGAAATTGCGCAGAAAAAGGCGCAGGCCTTGCTGAAGTCGCAGGAACCGGGAGGAAGAATTCCGCTCGGCGTTTACTATAAATTAGATGTTCCCACCTACGAAGACCATCTGAAAGCTAAAATTCCAGGGCTGCAGGAAAAGCCGCTCGCGGAATTGGACCTGTATCACCGCGACATCACGGCAAACCTCGAAGAATTGATGTAATCGCTATTCGATTCGGGAAAATCCACCAGATCGAAGTGCCTAGTGTGGGGATGCGGCGCTTGGAGTCGTGGGAGCTGGCATTAGAGACGGCGGTTTGCTTGCGCTGGCCATTGAAGTACCCGGCTGGGGCAAAAGCGCCATTTCGCGGTCACGGACGGCGATGAATTCAGCTATGTCGCGGCGCGCCACCGGCTCCGAAGGCGGAAGCGGCAGATGCTCGAAATTCAAGAATTGCCCGTGGCGTTCGATGCGAAAGTCGAGGTGCGGGCCGGTCGCGAGTCCCGTCATTCCCACGCGCGCGATGGTCTGCCCTTGCGCGACATGCTGTCCGACGCGAACCAAAATTCGCGACAGGTGCATGTAATAGGTATCGTATCCGTTGGAGTGCTGGATCTTCACGAGATTGCCATCTTCGCCTTTGCGTCCCGCGTAAATCACGCGCCCGTCGCCGATGGACTGCACTGGCGTGCCGATGGGCGCGGCGTAATCCGTGCCAAGATGCGGCCGGTAAATTTTCAGAATAGGATGAAAACGGTGATAGCTGAAATGCGATGTAATCACCGCGGCGAACTTCAGCGGCGAATGCAGAAAAGCCTTTTTCAGTGATTTGCCGTCGGGCGTGTAATAGGCGGGGGCGCCGCTCGGGTCGTGAAAAAGCACGGCGCGATAAGGATGGCCGTCATTAACATATTCCGCGGCGAGAATTTTGCCGTAGGCGATAGTCTGGCCGGAAGCGACTTTCTTTTTCTCGACAACAACGCGAAAAGTGTCGCCCGGACGCGGATCAGTGTAAAAGTCCAGATCCCAGCTGAAAATATCGGCAATACGCATGGCCAGTTCGGGAGATTCGCCCGCCTGAGTGATCCCTTCAAAAAGTGAGCCGTCAATTTTGCCGAAAACAGCCTCGGTTTCGACCGTGGTCGGTATTGTCTGAACCTCGGCCTGAAACTGGCCGTTGTGGCGAACGACGGAGAGGAATCGCTCCGGGTCAATCTGATAGCGCAGCCCGGCGAGTTCGCCATACAGGGTGCGGGCAATCTTCAACTCATTGCCTGCCTGAAGCATGCGGAAATCAAATACATGCCGAGCGGCGGCGACCATTTCGTTTGTGGTCTGCGCGTCCACATTCATGCGCGAGAGAACCATGGCGAAAGGCAAGCCTCGCGGGACGGTAAGTGAAGTAATGACGAGCTTAGGGGGTGGTACGGGAATTCGCTGACTGGCAAGCACAAGCTCTCGGATTAGCCGGCGCTCGGAAGTGATTCGGTTGCCGTACGAGGCGGCAATCAAGGAGATCGAGACTATCGCTATCCCAGACCACAAAATGAGCTTTTTGCGGCTCACACGCCCCCTCAGGCGGCTGGATGCCACGATGACCCTGGCCAAGGATACGCCCGCTCGCCTGAGCCGCCAAGCTGGAATTAGACGCCATTGCGAACGCCATTGGAGCGGTCCAGCAAAGGGCGGGAAGTATTTTGTAGCAATTGGCCAAAAATGCAGTCATTTTTACCGCGCCAGTCTCTAAGGGTAATGAATCCACAGGGGAACCGCTTGGACCCGTGGCACGCTGCTTGCTCATGAATAGACAAATAGGATTCGGCAACTCCAATTTGCCCTTGGAGGACTGACCGTGGAAGGCAGTCTATTCTTCAACAACGAACGCCCGAAGAGAACACCCGATTTGGTGTGCCTGGATTGTGGCAGCTCGTTCAGGCCGCGACGAGTCACGGATGGCGTAGAGGAACTTTGTGATTCCTGCTACGAAACAAGGTTCCCGTCGAACCAAACGCTCTTCGACCCAAATGCACATGGTGGAAAGCGCGATCTCGCCGCTGACTGATTGAATGTGCTCGGAACTTCCGCCGCGCGCCTGATGCTCGCACGGCTGTGTCTGGAAGCGCCGTAAGCGAGTGGCTATTTTATACAAATTCTCCGGACGTTCCTCTTGACCGAAGTGCTGCGTATTTAAATCGCTTGAACTC
>JASHRN010000236.1 GCA_030037335.1 Candidatus Acidiferrales bacterium
GGCTACAACAGCGTGCAGGCGGCGACCAACGGCATCGAGTTTGCGAAGAGCAAGGAGTTCAGCAAGAAGGCCTTTGAAGCTGGCCTACGCTATGCCTATTTGCAATTTGACGGCATCGGCAACGACGCAAACAGCCACCGGCAGGTCGGCAACCTATTCGATGTGAAGCTGCGCGCGATTGAAAACATGCACGAAGCGGGAATCGAAATCGTGCTCGTGACCACGATCGTCAACAACGTGAACAACGATCAGGTGGGGCCCATCGTGAAATTCGCGATGGAGAATCCGAAGAAAATCGCGTTCGTGTCGTTCCAGCCTGTTTCGTTTACGGGACGCGACGAAGACATCACTCCTGAGCGCCGCATGCGCCAGCGTTATACGCTTTCGCATTTGGCCAAAGACGTCAGCGAGCAGGTTGGGAAGATCCAGCCGACGCGCGATTGGTTCCCGTTGTCGTTTATCGCGCCGTTTTCGAATTTCTCGGACCATGTTCACGGGCCGGACGCGATGTGGGGCTCGCTTTCCTGCGGGTGCCATCCGAACTGTGGCGTAGGCACGGCATTGATGGTTCACAAGGAAACCAAAGAGTGGGCGCCAATTTCCCGTTTCTTAAATGCTACGCAGCTGGTGAAAGACGTCAATGGCATCACGGACGCGGCGCGCGGGAAGAAGTTCTCTGCGTTCATGCTGGCGCTGGCGATGCTCAAGAATTACAGCCCGTTTGAGGCGCCGCCGAATCTGCGCATCAAGGACATTTTGAAGAAATTCGACAAGACGTGGGCGGTTTCGAAGAACTCGGACAAGAAGTATGGCCGCACGAATCCAAACCGCACTTACGAAGACGCCATGAAGCGCCGTTCGGAAGATCCGTGGAACATGCTGTTTATCGCCGGCATGTGGTTCCAGGACCTTTTCAACTACGACTTCCGCCGCACGGAAATGTGCATCATTCCGTACGCCACGCAGCAGGGCGAGATTTCCTTCTGCGCGTACAACACCGGCATCGGCTGGCGCAAAATTATCGAGAACATGCACAAAAACGCGACCGTCGCGCAGTGGTACAAAGAGCATGGCCGGCACGAAATCTACGCCAAGGGAAAGAAAGTCAATCTGGAGCATTACGAGCACTCGCTTAACGTCAATGCGGATGACGCGGCGCGTGTCCGCCATCTTGAGCATGACATTCCTCTGACTGCCGCTGAGGAAGATCGCGCACGACGACGCCAGGCGATGGAAGAAGCCGCCAAGGTTCGCGCGATTTACGAAGAGTTGGTGCTCAAGAGGCCGAAGGAAGAAGTCGTGCAGATTGGCTCAATCAATGCCATGAAGACCGCTGTTCCGGGGACTATCGCAAAGCCGGTTCAGATTGCTGGTGCGAATGGAAACGGCTCGAATGGTCACGCGAATGGCAATAGCGCGGCGAAGCCGGAAGTCACCGAGCCGGAGCACGTGGCCGGCGACTAATTAGTCGCTCAACGTAAATCTTTTCGACGGCCTCGGTGGTGAACCGAGGCCGTTTTTATTCCCGTAAGTTCCAGCTCCTTCATCGAAATCGCGTCGTACCATGGCACGACCTCCCATAATGGTTCGGTCTAATTCACCGCTGCGATAGATAACAAGTTTGATACAGTCCGCGCGAAAAGAAGATTGAAGAACGCCGTGTCGCGGGATAATAGGCGCAGTCCGCACCCCTCGCGGACGATAACCCGCGCCTCTTTCGAGCCGCGAGAACACGGAGAATTTACAATATGCGCCCAGCCCATAAGTGCGTCGCAGCATCTGCGTTCGCTGCGATGTTGATTTTCGGTGTCTTTGGCTCGCCCCGGTGCGCGGCTCAGCAATCGGAAAATTCGGCGAGCAACGCCTTATTGAATTCGGCGGAAAACTCAACAAATGCCTCATCCACCGACGATGACGCCATCGCGGCAATTCTCGACGCTGCTCCTGCTGCACTCGGGCCGGGCGAATCCAGTTCTTTGTTCATCTCGCGGACGCCCGCATCTCCGCCACCGCCGCCTCAAAATAACGCGGCGAAAATCGGCATCGGCGCAAAAATTTCACTGCTGGGCATCGGCATCGAAGCCGCGACGCCACTCTCGCGCAAGCTCAATCTTCGCGGCGGATTCAATTTCCTCAACTACACCCGTGGATTCAACAACGACGGCATTCATTACAACGGTACGCTCGACTTTCGTTCCGCTGAAGCGCATCTTGACTGGTACCTGCTGGGCGGATTTCACATCAGCCCGGGCGTGCTTTTCTATAACGGCAACAAAGTCACGGCAAACGCTTCGGTTCCTTCGGGCCAGACGTTTACGCTGGGTGGGACGCAGTATGAGAGCGATCCAACGGGGCTGAATCCCGTCACCGGCAATGGAGAATTGACGTGGCCGAAAGCGGCGCCTTCAATTCTGGCGGGCTTCGGGAATATTTTGCCGCGCAGCGGAAGACACTTCGGTTTCAATTTCGAATTTGGCGGCGAATATATGGGCGCGCCGACGGCAACTCTGAACTTACAGGGAACCGCATGCAACACGT